>DATIUL010000084.1:0-2882 GCA_035466865.1 Anaerolineaceae bacterium
TTTGTTCCCTGTTTTTCGCGGTAATTCCCCAGATATTATTGTGTTTTGTACGATAATCCTTGGCCAATTCCAATACGGCAATCTGGCCTTCGCACGATCTGACGATGGCTTCAAAATTTGAATCATCTTCCAAATAAAGATACTGGTTGGGATACCATTCGGCAACCAGAGGGTCTTCCAGCCGGTAAAAAGTTCTGCCTTTTTCTTGCCAGGATTCCATTTTGGTCCCGTGTTCATTCCAGAAATCGTCATCCAGTGCAGAGGCGCCGCTATAGAGCAGGTCAATATCTTCCAGCGTTTGATCATTATGATAATCTTCAGCAGTCAACTCTAAAGTGGCTGCTTTGATGCGCATATTGATATCTTTGGATACCAGAATAATTTTGGTGCTTGGTAGTTCCTTGGTGAGTGCTAATACAATTCTGAGTATGGCGTTATCAACAATATTGCCGGGCATGCTTTCAGGCAGTAGCGCTGTCATGGCGCTGGTTTGAAAGTATAAACGTCCCATACTCTTGTTCGCATCAACTTTTGGTCCATGCTTTATGCGAGATAAAGGCAATCCGTCGTTCAGCGTTTGTTGGTTGGCGTCGTGAATTAATTCATCCAGAAAACGACTGACTTGTCTTACATTGCGGGCAAGTTCTGTTAAGCCTTTTTTGGCATGATCCAGTTCTTCCAAGACAATCATGGGGATAAAAATATCATGTTCCTGAAAGCGGAAGATAGCCGCTGGATCATGCATGAGGACATTGGTATCTAAAACAAACAGCTTTCTATCTGGCGGTGTTTGAATATTCATGTTGAGTTGTTTGCAAGTTCAGAGATAGTTTAGCGATTCCTGGATTATTCGAAGCGGTATTCTGGCTATTGGCTATAGTTACAATCTGATCATTCGGTCATATGACTGTTATCAGTAACTTCAGTTAAAGCATTTAAAACTTCATCAATATGATTTTTGACTTTTACTTTACGCCATTCACGAATCAGTAAACCCTGGGAATCAATTAGAAATGTACTGCGCTCGATACCTCGAACCTGCTTGCCGTACATGTTTTTCATTTTTATAACATCAAATAATTGGCACAGCTTTTCATCTTCGTCTGAGAGCAAATCAAAAGGAAATTCCTGTTTGCATTTAAAGCCTTCGTGGACGCGAACGCTATCACGGGATACGCCAAAAATTACGGCGTTCAACGCAGTAAATTTTTCCATATTGTCACGAAAATCCTGGCCTTCCTGGGTACATCCGGGCGTATTGTCTTTTGGATAAAAATAAATAACGACATAGCGACCTCGATAATCTGTTAATTTGATAGTTTTATTACCGGTAGACAGTGCTTCAAAATCAGGTATGGCTTTGCCGATACTTATCTGGTTCATGATGAATCCTAGCGTTTGATGGGTTCAAGAATTGCGTCTATATTTAATTGATCGCAAAAATCCAGAAACTCTTCTCGTAGTGATAAGAGATGGAGTTGGGGCGGGATTAAAATAACAAACTTGGTTGAAAATACTGATGATTGAATATAGGGGGCTTGATAAGAACTTCCGGTTAATTCTTCAATTTCTATATCACGGTCAAACAAAAAAGAGGTAATAGATTCTACGATGCTATCTTTATCTAATGAAATGGTTTCCAATGAATAAGGAACGCAATCTTTACCCTTAACTTTGTCTTTTTGTTCGGGTCTTAAAGTATGGATTTTGATTTCCAGACGTTTCTGGATGTTGTCCAGAGTGTTTTCAAATTTGGCAATTTGATTCCAGTTACCTTGAATAAGCAGGTATGCGGCAGCAGATTGGCCAAGATGGGATGATCTTATTTCTACAATATTACAGTTGCAATCACGCACAACTGGCAATATTTCTGCAATAAAGTTGATCTGGTTGTTACCTAAAACTGTAATGGCTAGTTGCATTGTATTTTTGAAAAAGTTTTTTTTGGGAGTTTAGCATCAAATTAATGAAACTATACGAACATTAAATTTTATTGGTATTAAAATAAAGAAATATTTTTTAATGTCGAAAATAGCAAATATTTTCCAAAGCGTTACAGTTAATTTACCCCACATTTATGAACTTAAAAATGACTAACAAACAAAAACTCAAATTGAATAGTTTCGCTGCTGATTTCAATGACAGGGAAGGTGATTTTATTTTAGCTGATTTGAATGTGATGCTGGATGAAGAAGAACCTTCCCCTGTCCCATTAAAGCATTTCCTTGATGATGAAGCGATTATTGACAGATTGCTTATCAATTCAGGTTTTGATCAATTTGTTGCTGAGCCAATTGAGTCGGCAGAACAAAATCGACATACTGAAACTGAAGAAATTCCTGTCTCGGATAATTATTTTATGGCAGATTTTGATCCAATACAGGATGAAGAAGATGCCATCGACCGATTGCTAGTTGATGCTGGTTTTGATATTAATAATGAGCTGGAACAAGACAATGGGAAGCTGGAGACGTTGGTGGTTGATGATATAAGTCCGGTTGATGAGGTTGAAGATTCTAATGAAATTGTCGTTGAACCAATTGAACAGGTAGAACAAAATCGACATACAGAAACTGAAGAAATCTCAGCTTCGGATTTTCATCTTATGGCTGATTTTGATCCAATGCCGGATAGTGAGTTAGCGCTAGATAAAGATGCGACCGATGTCGTTTCGATAATAGAAGAAAATCCTGAAACAGCAATAGATAAAAAACAGATAAATGACTATGAAAATAAAGTAAAAAAAGCCGCTATTATCACTTATACCTCGTTGAGTTTTGGTATTGTTGCTTTATTATCTACAGTGGTCATGGGCATAATAATTTCAAGTGTGCAAACTAAAGTTTCAAAATTAACCGAACTGGTTTCGATTCTTGAAGAAG
>DATIUL010000085.1:0-2275 GCA_035466865.1 Anaerolineaceae bacterium
ACACGGCAGCGCCTATATGGTGGGCTATCGCTGGATTAGCGACGATACAGTCGCCTTGTTCGTCGTATATGGCGATACCGACCGGGGAAGTCTCAATGATCTTTTGATTCAGTTCCTTTTCGACATCAAGCTTGTCGTACGTAGCCTGAAGATGTGCCAGTGTAGTGTGAAGCGCCGCTTCTGTTTTCTTGCGCTGAGTGATGTCATGTACGGTCGCCTGCAATACGCGCTTGCCCGCAAAATCGAAGGCAGAAAGCATGATTTCTGCGGGGAATTCTGCGCCATTTTTGCGGCAACAGACCCACTCAAAATGGTTTGAGCCGTGTTCGAGCGCCACTGTAATGTGCGCATTGGCGGCAGACGCGGCGTTTTGTCCGTCAGGCTGCAAGGGCAGAGAAAGATTGGAGGGCGGGCAAGTCAGAAATTCAGCCTTGGTCGTCATCCCGAACATTTCCAGGGTGCGCTGATTGCAGTCAATAAACCCCTGTTCCGTCAGTAATATGATGGCATCGTGAGAGCTTTCATAAATGGAACGGAATTTTTCTTCCTGTTGTTTCCATTCGGCTTCCCAGCGAGTGTTCCGTTTTACCATCCAGGAATAAATAGCGAAGCCGCCCATCGATAAAATAATGGTGAGCCAATAGAAGGGCTGATTATGTTTCCACCATTTTGCGCGGAGATCCGAAACCGGTGTGCTGACAAAATAAGTAATCGGCTGATTGGGAAGCCTGTAATAAGCAAAATTATAATTGGCATGAGCCACGGCGTTATAAGCTTCGACCAAGCCACGCTGGGGAAAGTGCTGCTGCCGGAGCAAGATGGCTAACGCGCCGGTCTGGCTTTTTCCATAGGCTTCCCCGGCACTTGCAGCCTTGGGGTTTGGGTAAAGGCTTAACAGGTAGCTATCGTCCCGCAGCAGCCCCATTTGGGCTTTTTCAGGAAGAAAGAGGCTGTGCCAGAAACTTTGCTGGGTCGAAAGCGCGAGGGGCGCATTCAAGATATGACGCAACTTACCCGCCCTATCCCGCAGCCCATATCTAATCGGGATGACCCATTTCCTGACTATCCGCCCAAAGGTTGGTCGAGAAATAAGGAAAGCCTGCCCTTTTGACATCGCTTCTCGCGCCAAAATAAAATCACTCTGTTCGCTGATGTTGGGAAGCACCGTCTCAGGCGTGCCAACGGCTGAAATAAGAATTTGTCCGTTTAGATCGGTAATATTGACATTCGCAATTTCAGGGTTGGATTCCCTGAAACGCGTCAGTAACAATCGCACGCGTTCAAGGTCGAGTGTGCCATCGGCATCCATTATTTCGCGACTCAACACACCCAGATTGCTCTCGAAATGTGCAAAATAGGAATTGATTGATTTTCCGCCCAGTTCCGCTAACAGCGATAATTGATCCGCTTCATCCTGCTTTTCCGATTGCCATGAGATCCAGGAAAAAACCACAACAAAGACGATGAGGGCAAAAAAAGCCAAGCTAAATCCAAAACGTAGATTTCGGGTAACTTGTAATGGAGTGCGCTTAATCGTCATCGGGTTGTCGCGGTTAGTTAAGGATGCACTGAACAATCCCGCCTCAAGTGTATGGCAGGCCATCCCTGTTTCAAATGGTAGAATTGGCGCGATAAAACGCACAAATAATGCTGCTTCCGTCTCTGTTTTGGATATTTTTCGTCCCGTTCAGGTTTTTTCAAGTTTGCAGGCGCACCCCTTTAGGCACATTCATCAACTTGCCACGCACCCTCCACAAGTTGGCAGCCGCAAACAGCATGACGAACTGTGATTCGGGACATGGATATGGAACCGCTTCTGGACATGGTGGCAACTACAGGATCCCATAACCCGTAAACCGCATAAGTGTTTATCGGGATGACCACAAAAAAACTTTAGACAAGGCAAGATGATTTCAAAATATCATTGTTCAAGCAAACTCGCGCCTGTGAGAAGCTGGGGGTTTGGAATCGGCAGCTTTGTTTGGATGAACCGATAGCGGAAGGGCAGGCAGCGCAGGTAAATTTCATGTTTGAAATCCGGCTTGTGTTTCGATTTTTGCCGGGGTTTAACCGCTTTACATGCAAACGGCGTGATCGAAGGCAATCGCTTGCTATATGGTCAAGGGTCAAGAAACAAGGGTCTTCGCCGATACTGGCTATGAGAGTGAAACAAACGCCCGGACGCAAGGCCACGCGCCCTACGTCTCAACAAAGATACGGACTATTCAAGAAACAAGATCATGACCAACCTATTGGTTCATATTTAAATTGAGAG
>DATIUL010000086.1:0-5401 GCA_035466865.1 Anaerolineaceae bacterium
TGGTTAAATGATGCCAAACCCCGAAGTTGTCATAGTTGGCACAGGTGCCATAGCGGTTGGTTACCACTTTGACCTGTCACTGCGAAGTATGGCTGTGCAGGCCATTCTGCAGGCACGCAGCGAAGCGCCGAAGCTTGAACCGCAAGCACTCTATGTGGGGAATATGCTGGCCGCGGGCATCAGTCACCAGGCAAATTTGGGGGCACTTATTTGCGAATATGCCAATCTACGGGGTGCGGAGGGCATTACCATCGAGGCAGCCGAGGCAGGCGGCGCGGCCGCCCTGTACCAGGCCGTATTGGCTATCCGCTCAGGGTTTGTGGATACAGCCCTCGTTGTCGGGGTGGAAAAGGTGAGCGACAATGTGGATGCCGAGCTTGAGACCATGTTGGCACGCACCCTGGATGCAGATTTTGAGTCTGAAACCAGCATGACTTTGAATGCGCAGGCAGCACTCTTGCTGCAGCGCTACCTCCATGAGTACCAGGTGGATAAATCGGTTTTGTCCGCCTTTCCACTGCTGGCGCACGCGAACGCGGTTGGAAACCCGCTGGCCATGTACCGCAAAGCCATCAGCACGGAGGCTTATTGCAAAGCGGCAGAGATTGCCGAGCCCTTGAATCTCTTTGATGTGGCACCTTATGGGGATGGGGCAGCAGCCCTACTGCTGACCAGGGCGGACCTGCTAACCAAAAAGCAGCGCAAGACGGCCGTGAAGATTAGTGCCAGCAGCCTGATTAGCGGCAGGCTGGCCTTGCATGACCGACCGGACCCACTCTTTTTTGAGCCGGCCGCGGTTTCAGTACAAGCTGCTTGTAAAAAGGCGGGAATTTCAATTGCGGATTTGGACTTCTTT
Source organism: Anaerolineaceae bacterium (assembly GCA_035466865.1). Lineage (GTDB taxonomy): Bacteria > Chloroflexota > Anaerolineae > Anaerolineales > Anaerolineaceae > Mesolinea. The sequence goes on from DATIUL010000086.1 coordinate 857, forward strand.
GAGTATCAGGACGCGACCACCTTACATGCGCTGCTCTCACTTGAAGCGGCAGGCTTTGCCCAGCGTGGAGAAGCCTGGAAGTTAGCCCGGGATGGGGAACTTAGCCGCACAGGTTCATTGCCTTGCCAAACCATGGGGGGCTGTAAAGCCCGGGGTTTCCCCTTGGCTGCTAATGGCGTTTATCAGGCTTACGAAGCAGTGCAACAGCTAAGAGGGTCTGCAGGCGATTGCCAGGTAAAGGGCGCAAAGATCGGTATGATCCAGGCATTGGGGGGAACAGGCGCGACTGCCGTAACGACGATCTTGCAGATTTAGCTTATTTCTGTATCTGGGAAATTGCAGCTTTTGATGGGGAATACATCACTGCTATAATTTCTGGCAGTACCCATGCGCATCGACGTCCATTCCACCATCATCATGCTCAGTATTCTGGCAACTTTCGCAGCCGTCTGGGCGATTTCTACCGCGCTTAAAGCTATTCGCAGCAGCCGCAAAATCCCGTTTTACTTTAAGAGACGGCAATTATTTGAAAAAGGGGTGGCTCTGCTGCTTGTGGCAGTTCTTTTTGGCGGATTTGCCTACACGAACTTACGCTGGGGTGAACGCGCTGCTTACCAGGTGTTTCCCCCTTCGCTGACCCCTTCACTGACTCCTACCATCACCCTGACGCCCACGATTACACTAACGCCCACCATCACCCTGACGCCCACGCTCACTTATACGCCATCTGTGACGAACACACCAGCCATTCCAGCGGAATTAGCCACCCAATTCGTTTCGATGGTTACACCGAACCCGAATTTGGTTTTCAGTTCACTGGTATTCGCAACTGAAGCGGACAAGGACTACCAGCCTGTTGAGCCGGGGAATGTGTTTGAAAATCCGCTGAGCAAGGTGATTGGGTTTTATTCTTACAATAATATGGACCAGGGCGTGCAATGGTCCGAGGTGTGGCTGCGGGATGGCGTGATTATCAGGCAGGCGACCAGTAAATGGGAAGGCGGTTCTGGCGGCTACGGTTTGGCTACCCTGGAGATGCCGGCAGAGGATTGGCTGCCTGGGGCTTATGAATTGCAGCTATTTGTAGGAGAACAGTGGCTGATGAGTGGCAATTTCTCGGTTGTTGGCACCCCGCCGCTGCCTTCAGCAACACCGACGGCAACTTTGACACCTACCCCCACGCGCACGCTGATACCCAGCATAACGCCGATTCCAACGCGCACGATGAGACCCAGTAACACCCCCATTCCAACCCGCACGGTGCCACCAACGGCCACGCCATAGGGTAGGGCTATTAAGGTGGTAGCCTAACTCATACCCAAACAAAAATAATGAGGCTGACTTTTTGGCAGCCTCATTAGCTATTAAAGTACGGTGATAAATCTATCTTATGGCTTTACAAGCTCTATGCTTGGCAAGGTGCCGCGGCAGGTGATGCCGATGGGGGTTTTGGGGTCTTCAAAATTGGTTGTATCAATGTAAATGGTTTTAGTTTCATTGTTGGAAGTGAATTCCCATGGATAAAGGATCTGGCTGCCGATCTGAATCGGGTCGAGGGGAGCAATCGCAAGGACGGAGCTGGTCTTCGCATCCATCAAGTTATTGATGAATATTTCCATCTGGGTACTACCGAGTAATTCCCCGCCGCCAACCTTGATAGGTTTCTCCTGCTTGTAACCATAGTCAATATCCTTGGCCATATCACAGCGCACGTAAAGGCTGGAATCCGCATTGGGATCAAAGTTGATGGACCTGGCAATTTGCTGGAAACGCATTTTGCCATCTTTTTCCCAATCGTTAGTAGGTTTGACCATCATTTGGATACCAAATACGAACAAGTAGGAATGGTCGGTCAAAATAATCGAAAGGGCTTCTCCTTTGAGGGGTGCCTGATCGATTTCAATGGAAAGGTTGGTGATGTGGGTGGGATAACCTGAGACACTTATTTCGTCACCCTGACTCACTTGCACCTGGCCGGGATCTATGCCAATTTCGTTGAGAATACCCAAATCCACCGCGGCGAGTGGGTCGATGGCGTCCACAGTATGGGCGCGATAGGCTACCCCAACCAAGAGATTAAGGCTATCCCAGGTCGCCGAAGCATTAGAGCCCGCAACTGTCACTTTGGCATCGGTGGGGCTTAGAAAGCTAAACTGGCCGAGCGGAACGATAACCTTGAAGAATTCAGAGGGTGTGATTTGGACAGAGGGCAGCTCTGCGGTGGAGGCCATTTCCGGGGAGGCAACTGGCGCGGTTGCGGCCGGGGGCACAGCCGCCTGGCTTGGGCTGGGAACTGCTTCCGTGCTGGTGGTAGAGGTTGTCTGCGTTGGCGCGACAGGTATAGTGCAGGCTGAAAAAATGAGGGTGATGCAGATAAGAATACTTGAGAGGCGAAGTAACTTCATTGGATGGTCCTTTTGGTTAGGGTTCTACAAGAGGGAATTTTCCCATACATTGCATGCCAATTGGCGCAAAGAGGGGCTCGTAGTTTTCAAGGTCAAAATAGAGGGTTAAATCTTTGTCAGCCAGGGTGAGCTGCACCTGATCAAGGTCATTACCGGATGCATTCAGCGGTCCGAGGCGATTATAGGAGAAAAGTTTACCTTCCTGGTCGAGAAGATTATCAAGATAGGCAAGTTCCCTGGCCTGGCCAAGCAGCTGCCCGCCACCAATCTTGATGGGATTATCTGAGGCAGTACCGTAGGTGGATTTGTTGGCCACAGGGCAAACCTCCGCATCCTTCAAGTCGGCTTGCGGCAGGACAATGACGTTATCCAGAAATGCCTCATAGAGGGTTTGGGCCTTGTCTGCAAAGGTGGGTTTGCCGTCAACCAGCGGAGCACTGCCTAGGATGAGCAAAAAACCGGTGGGCGAAGGCTTAAAAACAACCACTTTGCCAGTGATAGCGGTTTCACCAGATCCACCTGTAAAATCTTGTTGAATGGCTGGGTGGCCGGCAACAGTCAGTTCCTGCTGGTTGCTGACCTCCAACGGTGTGTTGCTCTCAAAAAGGGAGGCCAATACCATTGCCATGATTTCGGCGGGCTGATAGGCTGAGGTCATGGACCTTGTACCGATGACATTCAGGCGTACTTGCGGCGACTGGTAATTGATGAGCGATTGGCCAGCCGTAACGCGAACAATAGTATCTGTTGGCACATAAAACTCATAACCACCCTGGAAGTTCACAAAGTGAAGGCCTGGGCTTGTTTTTTCGATGATGGCAGGCTCAATTGAATTCGTGGCCTGAGGTTGAGACTGCGTGCAGCCGGCAAGTAAAGACAATATTAAGCAGCCAAAGGCAAGCAGTCGGAAGAGGAAAGTCATTATCAAAGTACCTCAGGCACTTCCTGCTTGAGGTCTTGGATTTTTGTTCCCATTATATTTAGAGTGGCCTCGTTGGCAGTCAGGCGGAGTTGCTCCGAGTGGACATACTGGGTGTATGGGGAGATGTTTCCGCGTAAGCGCAAAATGGCAAGCTCAAATTCCTTGTTAAAAGCGTTGCGTAATGTTCGCATGAGAGACTGTCGCAGTTCTTCCATTCTCTTTTTGAAGTTTTCCTTAGCCCGGTTCTTCTTGTAGGGGATCACAAAGAAGCCCAATATTGCCAACGCGCCTGCCGCTACGAGTCCGGTGACATCCAGTGCCCGGGTGGTGATGATGGTAGCCACCAACGCACCGATGCCCAGCGCGCCAACTTCCAGGAGGGCTGTTTGTGACACGGCGTCGGTAACTAAAACCCCCACTTCTTCGGCTTCTTTCTGACGGTCGTAGCCAGAGACGATAGCTTTTATGGTCTGGCCAACACTGGCAATCAATTCAGCGCGTTTGCTGCTGTGTGGGTTAAGACCTGCAGGCATTTCACGCTGACTGGCCACCTGACGACGTTCGAGAGCGCCGGCAACCTGGTACCAGGTATGCAAATCTTTATCGACCAGCCAATCAATCAGGTTGCGCACTTTTTCGTCTAATTCCTGGGAAACATCAGCAACCACTTCGTGCTCGAATTTGGCTTTTACTTTTTCTGTGTTTGCCAGGGTACGAATGTTGGCAATACGGAAGGTGTTATCAAAAAATTCCTGCCCACGCAGCTCAAAACGCTGGAGCACGTTCTCGACTTCCGCCAGCCGTGAGGGCACCTCGGCTTTCAGTTCCTTTTCGTAATTAGTGATGGTGTTCTCTAGGTTGTTCACCAGGATGCTATCCTGAGAGAGGTCAGCAGTTTGACCGCGGTTGATGGCCACAGCTTGGTGCTGGAGGTTTCCGAGCACACCGAGCGGGTTGAGAAGTTTGAGCTCAAAGCGGGCGCAGTCGTCGAGGGTGTTATTGATGTAGGATTCAAGGGCATCGAAGCCAGAGGCCTGGCGTAAACGGGCTTGTTCGGCTGGGTCAGTGGTGGACTGAGCTTTTTGAGCTTGTTTGGCTGAAACCACAAAAAGATCCGGCTGACTGCCAAGGATTTTTATCGCGTTTTCGAGCACAAAAGCTTTGACTTCTTCAATTGCGCTTTGATCATCGAGGATATCTGATTTATTGATGACAAAA
>DATIUL010000087.1:0-5464 GCA_035466865.1 Anaerolineaceae bacterium
TTTCCAGATCAGGATCAATGGTCAGCTCAAATGCGATGGACTTGTTAGTGGTAGGGTGGATGAACTGAAGGGCTTGAGCTTGAAGCATCAACCTGGGCGCATTGGCCCAAGTTACGGCTTCTTTTAATGGTTGATAAAGAACATCTCCCAAAATGGCCATGCCTTGCGAGTAAAGATGCGCACGAATTTGATGCCGATAGCCGGTTTTAGGCTGACACACAAGTTGGCAGGCCTCCGGTTTCTTTTCGAGTACGCGAAAGGTCGTCTCCGCTGCCTTACCCGAATCGAAATCCACCTTGGTAAGATGGCTGCGGCCAGCATTCACCCTCAAGGGTAGATTTACTGCTTGTGATTCCCATTCAGGCGCAGGTGCAGCCAGGGCAAGGTAGCCCTTCTGAACCAGTCGTTCGCGGAACTGGCGGTTTAGCTCTTGGTGCGCACTCGGATTCAGAGCAAAAAGTACCAGACCACTGGTTTCTTTATCCAGGCGGTGCACAACCCAAACTTGACCAAACTGTGTACTCAAAAGTGCCGCAAGGTTAGCCATCGTATGGTCGTAACCATCTGGAATTGTCAACAGACCGGAAGGTTTATTGACAACCAGGATATCCGCATCCTGGTAGATAACATTTTCCACCGGGAAGCCTTGCAGCATTTAGGCTTTTCTAAAACAACTTGTCACAATCAAACCGGGACCAGCATGCACAATGATGGCCGGAGGCGCATTAAACACCGGGATTTCAGGAATCTGTAACCGGGTCTGCATACGTTCGGCAAGAGCGTTAGCTTCATCCAAGTTATCCGCGTGGGCGATGGAAGGCATCCCTTCCGGATTGTCTGTAAGAATTTCGCAATTTAGATCTTCTATCAGTTTGATGGCTTGCCTGAATGTTCGGACTTTTTCGTACGGTTGGATTTGCCCGTCTCTCAGGGTCAGAACTGGTTTAATCTGCAACAAACTACCAATAAGTTTTGATGCATTTCCGATGCGGCCGCCTTTGTGTAAATACTCCAATGTGTTGACCAGGAAATAAAGCTGCTCACGTTGGCTTAAGGCACTGATTTCAGCCATAATTTCACTAACTGTCGAGCCGCTATCGGCCATTTTCTTGGCATGCAAGACCAATTGACCAAAACCACTGGAAACCGTAAGAGTATCCAGGATTGAAATCTTATCGCTTCCGAACTCATCTCTTGCCAGGGTCGCGCTTCGGAATGTACCACTCAGGAAGCTTGAAGGCACAAGGATAAGAGCAGTATCTCCCGCTTCGATTATTTCTTTAAAGATGGGTTGATACAATGCGGGTGGTGGGGCGGCAGTTCCAGGTAGTTTGGCGCTGGTCTTTAGACGCTCCAGGAAGTAAGAACTCGAAATCTGATAATCATCTTCAAACGATTCGCTTCCAAAAGTGATGATTTGTGGCACAAAGAAAATGCCCAGCCGCTTAAGATCTGCAACTGGGATGCTGCAGGTGGTGTCAGTAATGATTCGGATCATGACAGTTTTCCTCTTTCAACCGGAATAATTCGTTGGCGTGCCACAATTAGGACAGATTTTTTCATGAGTATAGAGAACGTAACCGCAGCGCCGGCAAGTGGTCGGCTGTATGTCACCGAGGGGAGCACCACAGGCCTGACAATTTCCTTCCCCAATCTTGTTCGCCGTGAGGCAGTAAGGGCACTTAACACTGTTGAGACGTTCACTGAGCGCTTCACCGGCATTATTTTGACGGGCAACTTTGTCAATCACTGACCAGACTGCCTCTTCCAACTGCGCCGACTCAACATCCTGGGCAATATCATCCAGATTTCCGAGTAAAGATAAGGGGTTGCGGAAAGCGTCCAAGGCAGTACGGCCAAGATTGGCAGCCAAGCCAAGCAGGCGTGGTTTCCCGACCCGAACACTGACACCATCCACAACCTGGCTGAGATTGACGGTGAGACCAGCCTCGCCACCAGCTTCTCTTCCAGGGCGGGTGAGAATCTGCAGGTCGAGATTGGACTCATTACCATAGGCTTTTACCTGGTAGTTCCCGGCGTTGTAGCGGGCAAATAATGCCCTGGCAAATGCTTCTGGTGTCACTTCCCCATGATAAATGCGAAGATTCATTCAATAACCTCATAAAACAATGAATAATACTTAGATTATAATCGGCAATTGATGAAGCCTTACTCGAGTTTTAAACAAGTGTCTACCATATCCAAGTTTTTACTTGGGGTAGTTTTGTTTTTTTGTTCAGCCCTGATCTTATTTAGTCCGATGCTGGTCGGCAATGTACAGGCCCAATTTCCGACTGTCAGCATCCCAACCGTCACAGGTAGTCCACAAGGCCCGTACGTGGTCGTCATTGGAGCGGAAGATGAGCCAGCTAACATCCGCACTGGTCCAAATGCAACTTATCCCAAGGTGGGCATCATGATCACAGGGCAAACCGCGCCAGCTCTGGGTTACTACGGAAACTACATTCAAATCGTTTATCCTGCAGCGCCAGGCGGTAAAGGTTGGATTTATATTCCCAAAGCGCAGTTACTAAATGGCCCAGTTCCGGTGATTGAACCACCAGCAACGCAGACACCTTCCATTACAAATACGATAGACCCGACCCTGGCTGCCCAATTCTCCGTTGAGCAAAAAACAACCCAGCTTCCCACCTTTACAGAACCACCACCCTTGCTAATACCCACCTTTCAGGAAGTAAGCACCAATACTGTTCCGGGCGGGGTACCGATTGGTTTTGTGATCGTCATTCTGTTCGGTTTAGGGCTTTTCTTAGCCTTAATCTCCCTCTTGAGACGCGGGTAAGGGATTTATCGTAGGCTCCAATTCATCTGAGTGGTCCGTATATTTAGCCACTCTAATCAATGTTTTCACAAAATCCAATGATTTTTCGAGTTCTCCAAGTTGCCCCTCCATCGCGTCATAACCGCGTTTGCGAAGGTCAGTTGGTATTTCATAATCGAGCAGACGGTAATGGCCGACGAGCGGGGTAACAAGAACATCCGGCTTGTCAATCAATAAAGTTGCGTCCGCCATGTGATCAAGCATAAGATCGACAGATCGCGTAAGGATACTCAAAGCTTCGTAATACCGATTACGGGCAAAACGCTGGGTAAGTGGTTTCGGTAACAAACTTTCAAATGGCAGAGTGGTTTCGTAGTTTGCTTCATGGTGATTTTTCTTATAAAGACAAACAGCAACAACAGGCAAGGCAGGATCCAATTGCCGGGCCACACCAACGGGGATTGGGTCTAGTACACCGCCATCGATGATCAGACCTTCCTCAGTTTGCCGACATGGAAAAATTCCAGGGATTGCTATCGCAGTCAATACGACATCGATCGCTCTCCCCGAGGAGAGCACGATTTCACGTTCAGTATCCAGATTTGTGGCAGTAGCGGCAAATTTGATGGGGAAGTCTTCTATCAAACGGTCCTGGAAAAAATCACTTAACAATTGCTCAATAAAGGCATTCCCAAGAAAAGCTGGACCATCACCTGGTTTGCGATCAAAGTTAGGCTTTGATGCGAAATGATCAACAACGGAGTCGACTTCCTGGAGAGTGGCACCTGATGCGTACAAAGCCCCTATCAAGGCACCAATGCTGGTACCAGCTATGCCTTTTACAGTGTAGCCATTATCTTGTAGACAGCGGAGAACCCCCAGATGGGCAATACCCCGCATACCTCCTCCCCCAAGAGCCAGAACAATTTCCTTAGCCATAATACCTCCAGTCGTACATTCACTCTCAATTCTATTGTACGATTATGCTAAAATTGCGCAACATGGAAGTCAAAACATTAGCAACTAACCGCAAGGCGCGTTTTGAATATTTTATTGAAGAAACCTATGAAGCAGGTATCGCTCTGCTGGGTACGGAAATTAAATCTGTCCGCCTGGGTCAAATCAGCTTGCAGGAAGCATATGTGCGTACTGATGGCAAACAAGCCTGGCTAGTCGGGGCCCACGTAGCACCTTACGCGCAGGCCAGTGCTTACCAACATGACCCAGACCGCGAACGACGTTTATTGTTGCACAAGAAGCAAATCGCGGATATGTGGAACGAAGTGCGGATAAAGGGTATGACGATTGTGCCCATACGGGTCTACCTAAAAGCTGGCCGGGCAAAACTGGAGATCGGTGTTGCCAAAGGTAAGAAACTTTACGATAAACGTGCCAGCATCAAAGAACGTGATGAAGAACGCGATTTATCCAAGCGTGATAAATATTAGAATCTTCTAAATATTTATCCCTATATTTTGACCAACAATTCAAACAAGCTATAATCTGCCAATATGAATAAACTAAAAGGTCTTTCACGCAGGGATTTCCTCAAAGCTGGTGCACTGACAGCTGGTGCATTAGCCCTGCCTAATTTTGGTCTTTCTAAAAGAAATAAACTGCAAACTTTTCCAGACGGTGCCAATCTTGGGCGCATTATTTCCGGTGATATTGGTGCGTGGACGGAAATCAAGAGTGAGCCCAACATGAGCGCGCCTGCTAATGGCCGCATCTACCGCGATGAAGTTGTTGAAATTAAGCGTGAAGTCATCGCCAATAGTTTGGATCTAAATCGAATAAGTCAACGCTGGGTCGAGACATCTCAAGGGTATATTTATGGACCTTACGTCCAACCGGTGAAGAACAAGATCAACAAACCTCTCACAAAATTGCCTGTTAACGAGCGAGGACAGGTTGGTATGTGGGTGGAAATCTCCGTTCCGACTGTTGGCCTTGAGTTAACCCATTCTCCGGAATCTTTCTGGCTTAAAGATACCTTGGTACCCACACTTTATTACTCACAAATATTTTGGGCCATCGATATCCGCGAGTTCAATGGACAAACCGACTATTTACTGACTCAACTTTACGGGGCTGCACCGGACAGTTTCTGGGTGGATGCAAGAGCTTGCAGACCAGTAACCAAAGAAGAAATTGCCCCAATCCGCCCGGAAGTGCAAAATAAATCTATTCGTGTCGACCTGGATTATCAAACTCTTTCCTGCTTTGAAGGAAAGAACGAGGTCTATTATTGTGACATTTCCTCCGGTGGGAAACCTGAAGGTTCATGGATAACGCCAGTTGGCGAGAATATTATTTGGCGTAAATTGGTTTCAATTCACATGAGTGCAAGCGGAACCTGGGCTTTTGATAGCCCCGGTATAGGCTGGGTGACATTTTTTGATTCCAATGGTGCAGCGGTTCATTCAACTTACTGGCATAACAACTATGGAACGGCTGTCTCGCACGGTTGCGTGAATTGCCGGCCGGAAGATGCCAAATTCGTATTCCGCTGGACCAATCCGGTTGTAGACTACTACCCGGGAGAACTTACTATTGCCGGCATGGGGATTTCAACACACGTATTGGTCTCAGGCTCTTAGGGGCTAAAGCGTGGAGAAGACAACAAAGCAAAAGACGCTTAAAGTCCTTCTTTTTTACTCAATAGAGGATATTGGCGGCATG
>DATIUL010000088.1:0-10938 GCA_035466865.1 Anaerolineaceae bacterium
GAACGCGACGCCAGCCAGAAGGGCCAGAGCGTGGTGCATCTGGTGGTGGATGGAGCACCCGTCGCCAGCCTGGCCCTGGCCGATGTGGTCCGCCCGGAAAGCCGCGAGGCCATCCGGCGCCTGCACGAGATGGGCATCGAAGTGGCCATGCTGACCGGCGACAGCCAGGCGGTGGCCAAAGCCGTGGCCGGCGACCTGGGCATCGATACTTTCTTCGCCGAAGTCCTGCCCGAGCACAAAGATCAAAAGGTGGCCGAGCTGCAGAAGCAGGGCAAACGCGTGGCCATGGTCGGCGACGGGGTTAATGATGCCCCGGCCCTGACCCGCGCCGACATTGGCATTGCCATTGGCAGCGGCACGGATGTGGCGGTCGAATCTTCCGGGATTATCCTGGTCAAAAGCAACCCGATGGATGTTGTGAAGGCCTTACGGCTAAGCAAACTCAGCTACCGCAAGATGATTGAGAACTTGATCTGGGCTGTGGGTTACAATGTGGTCGCCCTCCCCCTGGCAGCTGGGGTTTTGGCGCCCTTCAATATCCTGCTCTCCCCTGCTGCTGGGGCGGTATTGATGTCGCTCAGCACGATTATTGTGGCCATCAACTCGCAGTTGATGCGCAGGAAGGCAATTTAACCTTTTAGGCAAATAATTTTCCAAAAGGTTGTATCTTTGAGGAGTAGTTCGGACTCAGTAAATTAAAAATCTAATGCCCAGCCGGTTCGGGCCGCTGTATCTCATGTGATTTACGCTTCCAACTCAAATCTGGCCGCGTCACTGATTCTTCTCCCAAAGACGAGAAGGTGTCGATGTGTATCAGCATCTTCTACCTCTGTTATTGATGTGGATAGTCGGGAGGCTCCGAGTTTGCGCTTTCCGCCTTTCTAACAGAGGGCCGTGATACCAAACGAACCCTTCATCAATCGTGGCAACAAATCCCCATCCAGGGAAAACCGAGGTGATCCTCTGTTTGAAAACCTACCTTCTCCTCAGATTCCCTATTTGGTGACCAAAGGCAAGTGAATCGTGGCATTGTACTGGTAGGCGCCGCTGTCCCACCGAGAGACGCGCGGGCGGCCATCCAGGTCACTGGTCACGCCCAGGTTGGTCCCCAGGCCGATAGCAGGAGAGTGCCAAAGCAGGTGGTAATCACCAGCAGCCGGAGCTGTAAACAGCGGATCCTGGAGGGCTATGTCGTGGGTACCATGATTGATGATGCCGCCATCGGTCGGGTCGTAATCGACCCCGTTATTAAAGAACAGGTTGTAGTCTTCGGTCAACGTCCCTAAAACGCGGAAAGCAGTTTCGTAAGCCGAGAGGATGCTATTCTTCAGCTCCAGGGTGCCACCGCTCGCCACATATACTCCGGAGCCAGCGCGGCGCGCTGGCTGGCCAATGGTGATATGTTTCAGAACCGCCGGGCCATTTTTCACAAAAATTGCTGCCCCGCTGCCGGAATCATTGCTGCCAAACACCAAGTTAGTGCCGGTGAAATCCTCATTGGCAAAAATCCCCCCTCCCCCGCTGGAGCCAGCCGTATTATTGATGAAGCGCGAATTGGTCAGGACGATGTGCGAAGCATAGATACCCGCGCCAGAATTGATGACGCGGTTGTTCTGAAGATACAGCTGATCACCCTGCACCCAGTGGGCATGCACCCCGCCACCGTAACCGCTAAACGCACCCGCGGTCAGGCTGCCATTATTCATAAACACAGAATTAATCAGTGAGAGCTGGACATTGGTCTCACTAAAAATGCCGCTGCCGTACCAGGCAAAGTTGCCATCGAAAGTACTGGAGGTGATGGAAGAGACACCGGTGGAGGGACGCTGGATATACAGGCCCCCGCCAAAACTACTGTAACCGGTGATGTATTTGACCGAATTCGAAGTAAAGGTGAGGTGGTTGCCATCCAGGCCCCCGCCAGCATACACGCCGCCGCCATAGGTTTGGTAACTGGCGCCCAGCGAATCGACCTCATTCTCACTGAATGTCGTGGCAGATAGGGTGAGAAAACTGGACTGAATAAAAACTGCACCGCCTCTGAGCTGGGCCTGGTTGGCATTGAAGGTAGCCCCACTGATGGAAACGGTCTTATCCGCATTCCACTGGCTGACCGCACCGCCCGATCCAACGGCGGGACCCATGCCGGCGGCCACGTTTCTGTAGAAAGTGGTGCCAACGATTGTCAGCCCATCGTTTACGCTCACCCCGCCGCCATTGCCGGCCAAGGCATGATTCCCATTAAACGCCCCTCCGGTCAGGCTGGCGGTGCCAGAGTTGACATGCAGCCCGCCACCGTGAGTTCCGGCGCTATTATTGGCTAGTGTGGTATTGGTTAACGTGGCGTTGCCCGCCGTGTACATTCCGCCCCCGTGGGTGCTGGCCGTATTATCACTGATCATGCTATTATTGGCGGTCACAGTTCCGGCAGCCCCACCCTGGAAGACCCCGCCACCGTACGAAGCCTGGTTGTGATCGACCATCACGTTATTCAGGTTCAAATTGCCGCCCGCCAGGTAGATTCCACCGCCGGCATCATCGCCAGAAGTTGTGGGGTGCCCACCGGTGACGCGCAGGTTTTGCAGGGTCAGGTTGTGGTCGGCGGTTACGTTGATCACGCGCTGGGTCGCGATCGCTGGCTGGAGGATTGTCAGGCTGGAAGAAGCGCCAATCAGGTTCAGGTTTTTATTCACCGTCAGGGTTTCACTGAAGGTGCCGGGACCGATATTTATTGTGCTACCATCGGGTGCGGCGTCAATCAAATCCTGGAGTGTCGCAGGACCGGCAACCTGCCCGGCCATGGCACGCCCAAATGTGCTGGCACACAAAGCAAGCACAAGGCCTAAAACGAGAACTTTTTGGATGACTGCAAAATTTTTCATTCGCGCCTCCCCAGGCTCCCAGCCCAATCAGCTATTTTTTTGAAGTTTTGTTTTTGTGTTGGTACACCATCGCCAAACTCCCAATCTCAATTCGCGTGGTTGCTTTGGATCGTTATTTACGGCAGGTGGTTTAAGATACGAGGAACATCTACTATTATAGAAAGCAAGCTGATAAAAAACAATGGCCGGAATTAATTGCCCGGCTGTGCTTTTCACATATAATTCGTCGGAAACCTGAGCTTACGATTAGCCACTGCTGGCAAGAAAGGAAAGTGCTAGAAAAGTGCTTATTGGCTACTGGAGGAGTACACCAATAACTGAATTTGCCCAATTAAAGAGATGTATTAAATTAAAATTGTTTGAGTTTGCAATGGAATTTAAACCAGGCTAAAGACCAGCCAGTGCCCAGCCGGCTTTAGCGCCGGTGGCGAAAGCAAAGTGCAGGTTAAACCCGCCGCATGGACCGACTGCGTCCAGCGTTTCACCCACCAGGTATAGCCCGGGCACCAGCTTCGATTCCAGCGTGTCCGCGTCCACTTCGGTTACAGGCACGCCCCCCACACTGACTTGCGAGACCATCGCGTTCCCGCAGCCGGTCACCTCAAAGGTTTGGTTTGAGAGCAATCTCACCAAGCGTTCCCATTGGTGCAAGGTCAAGTCCTCAACGCGCAAATCCGCTTTCAACTCGCCCATTTCCAGGAAAGCATCCACAATTTTAGGCGGGAAAAAGCCCAGCAAAAAGGCGCGCACGCTCAGCATACTGGTGGCCAAGCCCTCTTCAAAGGCGGCTTGTACAGGTTTTGCCAGGTTTAAAGTAAGCTCCAAGGGTTCCTGGGGATGTGTTGAAACCAAATGCGAAAGGTTCATCACGCCGGGGCCGTTGAAGCCTTTTTCAGTGATTATCACGTTGCCACTGCTCTCGCCGAGCACTTCCCCACCCCTCAGTACACAGGTACTGGCATCAAAGCGCAGGCCTTGCAGGGCTTTGAAACCACCAAGTTGCACATAAATGGGGCCGAGGGCCGGTAGCAGCGGCTGAACCGTGTGTCCGAGCGCGGCCAAGTGAGTGAAGAAGTTGCCATCTGAGCCCAGGGTCGGGTAGGCACTGCCGCCGCAAGCCACCATCAGAGCATCAAAGTGCTCGGTTGTGATGCCGTCAACATTGTCGGAGGTCAGGTCAAAGCCACCCACCCCATCTTGCTGATGGATTGCTGTTACAGTTGTGGCTACGCGCAACTCCACCCGCCTGGCAAGCAGGTTCTCCTGCAGAATTTCAACCAAGGAGTGGGCGGACTCCGAAAGCGGATAGTACCAGCCATCGTCAGTTTTTTGCAGAGGCAAGCCGAGCTGCGTGAAAAGCGTGCGCAGTTCGGTCACGCGGAAGTTGGAAAGTAATTTGGCCATCCAGACTTCATCCGCGCAGGTATAGGCCTGGGGCTTGACCCCATCATTGCTCACATTGCAGCGCCCACTGCCGGTAACCAGTAGTTTGCGGCCGATGCTCGGGTTCTTTTCAAAGAGCACCACCCGATGCCCACGCTTGCGGGCAGACTCGAGGGCAGCAAGGATGCCAGAAGCTCCAGCGCCAATGATTGCGATATCCATACTGGGAATTATACCTGTCTTGGATTCTTAGGGTAGATAAGCGCGGAAGTTTTGGGAGGCGGATTATCGTCATTGCGAGCTTTATTGCGAAGCAATATGGTTTTCAAGGTTCTCAACTACAGATTGCTTCGTCGCCGGCGCTCCTCGCAATGACTAATTGAATTTCTTGTCATGCTGAGGGGACTGAACCATCTTATAGCCGCAAGTTGGTACTAGCAGATCCTTCGCAAAATGGGCTCAGGATGACAAGCATGGGCGTTTGGCTGCGGCAGCTTGTGTCCGTTCTATTCGTCATTGCGAGCTTTATTGCGAAGCAATCTGGTTTTTTAAAGGTTATCAACTACAGATTGCTTCGTCGCCATCGCTCCTCGCAATGACGGAACGGTCCTCTTGTCATGCTGAGGGAACCAAGCATCTTCCAGCCGCAAGTTGGTATTAGCAGATCCTTCGCAAAACAGGCTCAGGATGACAAGCCTGGGCGTTTGGCACCGGCGGCTTGTGTCCGTTCGATTCGTCATTGCGAGCTTTATTGTAAAGCAATCTGGTTTTCAAGGTTCTCAACTACAGATTGCTTCGTATCCATCACTCCTCGCAATGACGGAACGGTCCTATTGCCACACGGAGAGAACTTACTGGGAACCGTGCTCGCCCTGCAAAGAGTAAGCACCTTTTAGTTGCAGGTTGGTTCAAGCAGATCCTTCGCAAAAAAGGCTCAGGATGACAACCTTGGGCAAACCTCACCGACGATCTGTTCTCGAAAACCGAGCAATAATGCCCCCAAACCACCTAATTGCTTATAATCAAAGAGGCCAAAAGGAGGCAACATGGAAAATTCCCCTGCCCTAACTACAAAGACACCTTCCCGCTTGAAAATATTCAATTACGCTATCGGCATGTTCGGAACCTCACTGCCAGTCAACCTTCTCAAAACTTACGCTGCCTTCTTTTATGTTACCAAAATGGGCCTCACGACAGTGCAATGGGCTACAGTCCTGGGCATCTACACATTCATTGATGCCATCGACAATCCCATCTGGGGCTTCCTTTCCGACTCAACCCGCACGCGTTTTGGCCGGCGCAAGCCCTGGCTGGTGCTTGTCACCCCAATCCTGATCGCCTGCCTGATCCTCTTCTTCAGCCCACCAGCTCTGCCCAATAAATCGCTCTTTATCTATGCCCTGGTTTTCTTCTTCTTCACAGGCACCCTTGACGCCCTGATCAATTCCAATTATGGCGCCCTATTCCCTGAACTTTTCAAGGAGGATGCCAGCCGTGCCAAGGCCAACGCCATGCGCCAGGCTTTCCAGCTGGTGGCTATGATCATCGCCATCGCGCTAACCCCAATCATCACAGGTAAGCTCGGCTACAGCACCACGGCCATGCTCTACGGGGGCGTGGGTGGCATCGTCATCCTGTATATGGCTCTAACCAGCCACGAATCGCCCCCCGGCCCGGAGGAAGCCAAGCCTAATTTCTTTAAGAGCCTGGCCGATTTGGCCAAGAACCTGCATTTCTGGCTGTCCGGCTTTACCAACGCATTCTACGCCGCCGCCATGTCATCAGTGCTGGCAGCGCTCAATTTTTACGCCAAATATGCCCTCAACCTCTCAAGCACGCAAACTTCCATGCTTTTTGGCATTGTTCTGTTGGTTGCCATCGCTTCGGTGGCGGTTTGGGCAAGTTTTGTTGCCAAACACCCCCTCATGCGCGTGTGGCGCTTTGCCCTGCTTAGCCTTGCGGTAGCATTTATCCCTCTCTTCTTCGCCCCCAACCTGGTGATTGCGCTGATTTGCGCGGCCTTGGTCGGGTTCGGCTTTGCCGGCTGCATTACCACCATGGACCTGATTGGCGCACGGGTGATGGATGAAGATGCCGCGCTGCACAAGGTGCGCCGCGAAGGCATCATCGCCCAATTTACCGGCTTCCTCACCAACCTCTTCGGCAGCCTGGCTGGCGCTGTCGGTTTTTTGCTGATGAACCGCCTCTTTGGCTTCGTGAATGGAGATAACCCCGGCCCCAACCCAGGGCTGGCCTCCCGCTTTATGCTTTGCGGTATCCCTTTTATTATGATGGTTTTTGCCCTGATCCTCTCCAATTTCTTGCATTTTGACCAGGATAAAAAAGTTGAAAAGGTTGATGCTTCGGACTTAAAACTCGAAGCTTGATACGTGCATTAATAAATTGAAGGGAGTCTTATGACCCACATCCACATTGATTACAACCCAAAGACCTTGCAGGTAACTGTGCCCCTGCAGATCATCATGCCCAACCCCGGTTGGAACGACGGCAGCGAAAGCGATATTCAAAAACTGCCCGTGCTCTACCTCCTACATGGCCTCTCAGATGACAGCAGCGCCTGGCAGCGCTACACCAACATCGAAATCCTGGCCTGGGATCTGGGCTTCATCGCCGTTCTGCCAACAGGCGGCCGCTCCATGTACGCCAACATGGATAATGGCCAGGCATATTTTGACTATATCACCAGTGAACTGCCCGAATACCTGGATAAAACCTTCAAGTTTGACCTTTCCCGCGAGAATTCCCTGATTGCTGGCAACAGCATGGGCGGTCTGGGTGCTTTTAAGGCCGCCTTCCTGCACCCCGAGCTTTACCGCGCCGCTTTCAGCCTGTCGGGGGCGCTGATCCCGGATATCAAAAATGTGCCCCAGGACAAGGCTGAAGACCGTAGGATGATGTACGAAATTGGCTTGATCTACGGCGGTTTGGATAAGGTGAGGGGCAGCGTCGATGACCCCATGGCCTGGTTGCCCAAGGCTGCCAAAAACCTGCAAGCCCTGCCCGAACTTTACAGTTGCTGCGGCACTGAGGACGACCTGTTAACGGTCAACCGCATCTTCCAACATGTTTGCGAAGCCAACAAAATCCCACTCACCTACTGGGAGGAAGAAGGCGGCAAGCATAACTGGTACTTCTGGCAAAAACACATTGAAAAATGGCTGCACATGGTTCTACCAGAGCATTCACAGGGTTCATAAAGCCTCAAGCTTACCTTTGAGGCCGGCTTTAGACTGCACTCAAAGCTCACTGCATCATATTTAAAAAAGGAGAAAAATGACCGTTGTAAAGTACCTTAGTCCCGAATGGACTGCTGAGGCTGAAACGAAATTACGCAGCCAACTCAGCCCAGAATCAATGAAGAATATGACCTCCTCGATGTTGACCGTTTACCATAATTGCCCTGATGGCCAGGAACGCGCGCTGTATTACAAGCTTGAAGACGGCGTTTTCACGGATATTTCGATCCGCCAGGACCCATTCCCAAAAGCAGAGTTTGTCATCAGCGGCGATTACGAAACCTTCGCGAAGATTTCCCGCGCCGAGCTGGGTTCCAGATCAGCCTTGATGACAGGCAAATTACGCCTGTCCGGCAATATGGTCAAGGCGCTCAGCCTGGCTTCCATTGTGGATCGTTTCAATAAGGTCCTTGCCGAAATCCCCTGCGAATATTAGAGGCAACCATGACAAACGATCCATATTTCATTGATTACCCTGGCCGCATTAAAGCCATTCAAGCAGAAATGGCCAAAGATGGCGTTGATGTTTACCTCGGCTCACGCTTACGGACCATGTCTTGGACAACGGATGCCTTCTTCCCCTGGCGCAGTTACATCGTCATCCCAGCTGAAGGCTTGCCGACGGCTTTTACCTTTGTAATTGATGCCGCCCGCGCGGCTGATGATTCCTGGCTGGATACCGACCATGTTTTGGGCTTTGCCCCCATGGGCGGGCAGGACCAAATAACCGCGGTAGCAGACCTCATCCTAAGCCACCTGGACGGCAAAAAAGGCGTGGTGGGTGTTGAAGCCGGCATGTCAAACTACCTGCCAGAGGGCAACCTGACCCATTTTGAATACCTGGCTTTTCAGGAAGCGCTGCCGGGCATAAGGCTCGTCAACGCGCTGGATATCGTTGATCGTTTGGCAGTGATCAAGGATGAAGGTACCATCAACCGCTTCCGCAAGGCGGGTTTAATGGCCGATGCAGGCCATGTAGCTGTTTTCAACGCAATAAAAGATGGCGGCTTCAAGAAATATACGGAAACTGAGATCGCCGGTATTGCCGCCATGGCCATGCGCGAAGCGGGCAGCGTCTGGGAATGGTCCTTCACGGGCGGCAACGAAATTGCCTCTGGCTACCGAACCGGTTACATGGGCGGCGCATGTACCCCTCCCACCGAGCGCAAGTTGCAGGCGGGCGAGCCTTTAATGGTGGATTTGCACTCCACCTTCAGGTTGGGTTTGGGCGACCATACCCACAACTACCTGCTTGCCCCGGCTACTGAGCGCCAGAAGTGGCATGCCAAAAATTTTGTGGATCTCGTAAGCCTGGTTCTACAGACCTATAAACCGGGCATCACACCTTCCACGCTGGCGGACCAAATGATGGTTTTCTGCGAAGAACGCGGCTTTGCCGAATACATGGTGCCGGGCTTTGAACACGGCATTGGCATGCTCGGGGATGAATGGCGCATTGGCCGCAACGACGGGCCCTTCCCCTACTGGACGAACCCTGACCACGTCTACGAGGCGGGAGAGATGTTAATTTGCGCCCTCCAGTATGCTTGCCCTGAAGAACAAATCGGCTTCCGCTATGAGAACGCCATCTTGATCACCGCGGACGGCTGCGAGTTTATGTCAAAATATCCGTTGGCGGTTGAAGTCATCGAATAGACTGCGTTTTATTACAGTTCATTATCTCCAGAGTCTAACAAAGTAATTGGCACTGGAGATTTTTAATATAGGGGTTTCTCAGCTAATTAGTGGAAAGCGGTACTGGATTTGCAGATTGATTACAGGGTGCGGGCAGCTCGAAGCTTGGTCTTCCGCTCATCTTTAGGTAAGATTGAGAAGCGATATCCCAACGCATCCAAGACTTTGATAATAGTTGAAAATTGTGCCTGCCCATCCGCTGACAGCGCTTTGTAGAGGCTGGTCCGTCCCATTCCAGTCTTTTTAGCCAAAGCGGTCATGCCCTTTGATCTGGCAATTTCACCAAGCGCCGCCGAAAAGAGTGAAAGATCTTTCTCCTCCAAAGCAGCTTCAATATAGGCTCTGGCATCTTCTTCGGTTTCGATGAAGTCCGCCGCGTTCCAATTTTTTGTTTGTATCTTTTCGTCAGCCATTCTAAATCCTTTCCATCAATTCCAGTGCCTTGTCGATATCCCTGCGTTGGGAGGATTTATCTCCGCCAACCAATAGGATAATGATTGTCTCGCCTTGTCTGCAATAGTAGATGCGATACCCCGGCCCAAAATTGGCTCTTATCTCAAAGAGGCCTGCAGTAAGATGTTTTGTGTTTCCAAAATTGCCCAATTTTAGTTTTTCAATGGCGAAAACGAGCCTTGCACGGGTTGTTCGATCCATTAATGCAGCAAACCATTGCTCAAAGTGCTCGGTAGTCCTGATTTCCATATAACAAGAGTGTATCCTGTAGTATACAGTCTGTCAATGTTTAGCCTATGATTAGTCAATACTTTGATAGCTTTATCTGAAATAGATATACTATCTGAGGATAAAAGAGAGGCCTAATGACAAACATAAGGACATTCACACTTCACATCCCCCACAGCAAGCAAGGTTTGTATCTCACCATGCCCTTCGAGATGCCGGAAAATATCGGCAAATTTACGCTCACCTACGAATACCCCAAGCGGGGCTCCCGAAAACAAACCATCCCAGGCGGCAGCTTCGCTGAGCGACAAAAAAATAACACCGTTGACCTTGGCCTGGTGACCCCAGGCAACCGCCAGGTGGCCGCCACCGGCTCGGATAAGCAGTCCATTACCCTTTCAGAAACCTGGGCTACACCGGGATGCACCCCTTGCAAGTTGATACCGGGTACCTGGCAAATCCTGGCGGGAGCCTATCGCATCGCCCCAGAAGGCGTGGATGTGCAGTACTCGCTCACTTTTGAAGAAAAAACCCCTCGCTGGCTCAGCGGCGACCTTCACACGCACACCCTGGCCTCGGATGGCAGCAAAACCGCGCTCGAACTCTGCCAACATGCCAGGTCGCAGGGTTTGGATTTTCTAGCCATTACCGACCACAACCAGTTCGTCACACGGGCCTCCCTGCCCCAACTACCCGATTTCACGGTCATTCCGGGGGTGGAATGGACTCACTACCGCGGCCACAGCAACTTTTTGGGTCTGGAACAGCCCTATGATGAACCTTTTTTCGCCAACGAAGAAGCGGAGGTAGCCAAACGCTTTCAGACGGCTCACGGCCGCGGCGCATTGATTGTGCTAAACCACACCCACGACGACGATCTGCCATTCTCGTTCGACAGCGAAACCCTGCCATACGACTGCCTTGAGATTTGGAATGGCCCTATGCGTCCGCCCAATCTACGCGCGGTGGCAGCCTGGCATGCCCGCCTGGAGCAAGGGCAAAAAGTCCCCATGGTTTGTGGCAGCGACTATCACAAGGAT
>DATIUL010000089.1:0-4923 GCA_035466865.1 Anaerolineaceae bacterium
CATTGCCAATAAAGACTTCACAGGCAAGATTGAAAAACCGGAAGATGTAGCCGCTTATAAACTGGGCGTGCAGTCCGGCACCACACAGGACACCTGGATCAAAGAAAATCTGGTCGACACCAACCTGATCAAGGAAGAAAATGTCCAGCTTTATGAACGTGTGGACCAGGCCGCGTTGGATCTTGCTGCCGGCCGCATTGACATCCTGATGGCAGACTATGTGCCCGCGAAGGCTCTGCTGAAAGCCAACCCTGGCTTCCAAATGCTTCTGCACGAAGCAATCGCCTCTGCCGGCCCCATCAACATCGTGCTCCCTCTCAATGACGAAAAAGTGAAAGCTGAAATCGATAAGGCCATTGACGCTCTGCAGACCGAAGGCGTTATCGACAAATTGGCAGCTAAATATTTCGGTGAATAGTTTTATTAATAATAGACCTGGCAGGCTTGCTCGTTATAGCCTGCCAGCCCAAAGGGAAATGCTTTGGATGTAAGCAATTTCTTAAGCTACATCGCCTCCGGCACTTTATATACCCTGGGGGCTTCTTTGATTGCTTTGCCCGCAGGGTTGATTCTTGGTTTGGTTTTCGCGCTGCTTTATCTTTATGGGGGTAAAGTCCTTTCCAATGTGATGGCGGTTTACAGTACGGTCATGCGCGGAATTCCGCCGATTGTGCTGTTGTTTGTGCTCTATTTCGTAGTCTCAGGCAGTGTGAATCTTTCCCCTTTCCTGGCGGGGTCAATCTCCCTGGGAATCATTAGCAGTGCCTACCAGATGGAAATTATCCGCGGAGCCATTCAATGCGTCAGCGGAGGCCAACTGATGGCCGCCCGTGCCATTGGGCTTAGCCAAAGCCAGGCAGTCAGGGAAATTTTGCTCCCCCAGGCGCTACGCATCGCCTTGCCCTCGTGGTCCAACGAAGCAGCTATTGTCATCAAGGATTCATCCCTGATTTACGCATTGGGAGTTCCCGAAATCCTGCGCAGGGCGCAACTCATCAGCGCCAGCACGCAGCAACCCTTTTTGGCCTATTCGGCTGCGGCACTCATCTACTTTGCCCTGGTTTTCATCACTACCCGCCTGCTTGGCAGGTTGGAACAAAAATTAGCCATTCCTGCCAACCCTTAAGCGAGCCTTTATGACTGAACCCATCCTAAAAATTCGAAATCTGACCAAGAAATACGCGGATAAAGTCATCTTCCAGCACATTGACCTGGAAGTGAAATCCGGTGATACCATCGTCATCATCGGCCCCAGTGGCACCGGCAAAAGCACGCTGCTGCGCTGCATTAACTTGCTCACCCGCCCTAATGAGGGTCAAATTTTCCTGAATGGCGAGGAGATTACGGCCAAAGGCGTCAATGAAGATTACGTTCGTCAACGTGTCGGCATGGTTTTCCAGAATTTTTTACTCTTTAACCACCTGACCGCCCTTGATAATGTTAAGTTGGGGCTCACCAAAGTACGCCACTTGAAACCCGAGGAGGCCACATAGAAAGCTTTAGGTCACCTTAAGCGCGTTGGTTTGTCTGAGCATGTGGATAAATATCCCGGTCAACTTTCTGGCGGCCAGCAGCAGCGCGTTGGCATTGCCCGCGCTTTGGCCATGGACCCTGACATTATGCTCTTCGATGAACCAACCTCTGCACTGGACCCAGAACTAATCGGCGAAGTCCTCGAGGTTATGCGTGACCTTTCAAAAAGCGGTATGACCATGGTGGTGGTAACTCACGAAATGGGTTTTGCCAGGGAAGTGGCCGATAGCATCATTTTCATGGAAAAGGGCAGCATCATTGAAGAAGGCTCCCCGGAAGAGCTCTTTGAACATGCCAAATTCCCCCGCACAAGGGAATTCCTGGGCAAGATTTCCGAGCTCTATGGCAAGAAGGAGAAAAAGGTCGGATGAGCGCATGGATCAGCCTCTTTCAGCGTTATTGGCCGGACTTCCTGAAGGGTTCTGCCATTACGCTTGAGCTGACTTTTGTTGGCCTTTTGATTGGCTTTGTGCTGGGGCTCCTTCTGGCGCTTGGCAAAGTTTACGGTGGTACATGGCTGCGGAGGATTTGCACGGCTTATATCGAAGTTTTCAGGGGCACGCCTCTGTTAGTGCAACTTTTTCTTATTTATTATGGCTTACCTTCGTTGGGGATAACACTTAACCAAAGTACAGCTGCGTACGCCGCCCTGGGCCTTAATAGCGCAGCCTATCAGGCTGAATACCTGCGCGGGTCGATTGTGGCCATCGGTGAGTCACAAATGATGGCCGGCCGTGCGATTGGACTGTCGCGCTGGCAGACCATTGTACAAATCATCCTGCCCCAGGCCTTGCGCCTGGCCTTGCCCGCCTGGTCCAACGAGCCTATCTCGCTGCTCAAGACCACTGGCGTGGTCTTTCTGATCGCTGTGCAGGACTTGATGGCCAAGGGCAAACGCGCGGCGGCGGCTTCGTATAACCCCATTGGTGCGTACTTGGCAGTAGCCGTTGTCTATCTTGGGCTTGTTTTTCTTTTAACTTTTGTGTTGAAGTGGGCTGAAAGGCGCACAAAAATACCAGGCTTTGAGATGGAAACCAAATCGAGGTAATTTTATTCAAGCCTCATTTTCAATTATAAGAATATATTTGTGCTCCCGGTATCCAGTTGACATTCGCCTCACTTGCGTTTATCTTTAACGGGCGTTGGGCGGGCTCGGTGCGGCGAAATTCGCCGAACCCCGTCAGGTCCGAGAGGAAGCAGCGGTAAGACGAACACTTCGGGTGTTACCGAATCACCTGCCCAGCGCATCTTCTATGAACACAAACACACCTTCCGACACACCCCCCGTCTGTGACTACACAGATTCCGACTACCAGCAATCCTTCTGGGAATCCGGCAACCGCCGCTATGAAGACGCGGTGGAAGAAATTGCCATCAAACGCTTGCTTAATCGCGGTGGAAAACTACTGATTGAGCTGGGTGCCGGCGCGGGCCGCAATACCAAGCGCTATACCGGCTTTGACCGTGTGGTGCTGGTGGACTACTCCCGCACGCAATTGCTGCAAGCCAGGGAACGCTTGGGCGAGGCTTCAAAATACATTTATGTGGCTGCAGATATCTACAAGTTGCCCTTTGTGGCCGGCCTTTTTGATGGTGCCACCATGATCCGCACGCTGCATCATTTTTCTGAGGTTCCCTCTGCCTTCCGCGAGGTTCGCCGGGTGATGGCCGAGAGCGGCCTCTTCATCCTGGAATTTGCCAACAAGCGCAACCTCAAAGCGATTGCCCGCTATTTGCTGCGCAAACAGGATTGGAACCCATTTGATTTACAGCCGGTGGAATTCGTCAAGCTCAATTACGATTTTCACCCGCGCTATATCTGGTCTCAATTGCAGGTATCTGGTTTTGCCGTCGAAGACCGCCTGGCCGTCTCACGCTTTCGAGCCGATTGGTTCAAACGCCACATTAAGCACGACTTGCTCGTAAAAATGGATGCCGCCCTGCAGTTTATCGGACGTTTCTCAAACACCACCCCCAGCGTTTTCACTCGATTGAGCGCTTTAGGCAGCAGCCCGATCCCCGCAGCAGGAGAGTTCTTTGCCTGTCCGGCCTGTGGCCAAGCTTTGCCAGAAAGCCAGGCTTCCCTAACTTGCCCGCAATGCGGCCATGCCTGGGAGTATAAAGACGGCATCTACGAATTCCGCCTCAACCCCTAAAAACTTGTCATAATTTCCTCGATTATCCAGCCAATCCTACTTTAGCTGGCCTATCTCCGCGCCAATGCCAGAGGTAATATAACAGCACGGCCAGCGAATAGGTGGCGATGGTAATCAGGAACGGACCCTTAAACCCACCCCGGATTTGCAGCCAGCCGCTCAACACCGGGCTGATAGCCCATCCGAAATTGGAGGACATGCTGGTGAGCGAAGCGGCCATTGCCCTTGATTCATCAGGCACTTTCTCCATCACATAGGTGGAATATACCGGGCTGGACATATTCATCAAGGTGGCGCGTACATAATAAGCAATAATTGCCGGAATTAAAAACGGGGTAAACCCCAACAAAACCAGGAATGGAATCGAGAGTGCCTGGCTGAGCACAACAACCTTAATTTTCCCGAAACGCTCTGCCAGAACCGGGGCAGCCAGCAAACCCATGGCCATCGCCAAGGCCCCCCAGGCAAAGAAAGTACCAATCGCGGCATCGCTCTGCCCATGCGCGGTGCGGAAAAATACATTCATGAAAGGCATAATCATCCCCGCCCCGATCGAAGTGATTAAGAGCGGCAGGATAAGCCGGGAAAGCCCCTTTGGGTTGTATTTGAGATAGTCCAGTTTGAAAATTGACCGGCCGCTGGAAGGCACGTACTTATTGGTGATAAAGAGGAAAGGAATAACGGAAATAGCAGCTCCCAGGCAGATTAGCCCCAGGGTGGCAGAATAGGCCCGGGTGGTGGTGCTGGCCACATTCAATAGACTGCCAAACCAGGTTGGCATATACCCGCCCACCCATTCCCCGATGGAAATAGCCGTCATATTGATGCCTGAAGCAACGCTGAAGAGATAGGTTCTTTCGTAATCGCTGCTGTTTTCCATCAGGAAAGGCCCCATTCCGACCGCTGAAAGAGTCTGTGCAAGGCCAATCAGGGCATTCATCACGCAGAACAAGGCAAACCCCGGGAAGAGCAGCATCATACCAATGGCAGCACCAATCAATAAATTGCCCATAATAAAGGCATTGCGTTTGCCAATCTTGTTGACCAGCAGTGCAATTGGTAATGCGGTAATCAGAGAAGTAGCACTGCGGAATGCGACCAGCGTGCCCAGAACTTCCTGGTTAAAACCCAGGCTAAGCACATAAAAATTGAACAAGAGCTGGAATATCCCCATCACAATGCCCAGCAGGATGCTGCCTATGAGATAGAGGCGGGCATTTTTGGTGAAGGCGGC
>DATIUL010000090.1:0-7230 GCA_035466865.1 Anaerolineaceae bacterium
TGCCCCGACCCTCAAAACGAGCACCTCAGCCTACTGCTCTGCTCCAAAGCGACCTACCTGGAGACCCTTCAAGCGATAGGTACTGATGTGGTTGAATTGACCGGCGACCACCTCAACGATTGGGGAAACCAGGCATTGCTCGACACGCTGGCACTTTACAGGCAAACAGGCATAAAGACTTTTGGCGGTGGTGAAAACAGCACTGCGGCAAGTGAACCGGCACTTTTTGAGGTAAATGGCAATAAGATCGCCTTCGTCGGCTGCAACAGCAAGCACGTTGGTTACCCTGTGGCCACAGCTACTGCTCCAGGTGCGCTCGACTGCGATATGGATGACATGGCCAGGCAGGTGAAAGACCTTGCCCAGCAAGGCTACTTAACCATCGTGGGCATTCAGCATACCGAACTATCCAGCTGGTACCCTAGCGCGCGCATGCAGCGCGAATTTGCAGAGCTGGCGCAAGCGGGGGCTGTGATCGTCAGCGGAAGTGAAGCCCATCGCCCGCAAACTTTTACATTTGGCGGCGTAGACGGCAACTCTTTTTTACATTATGGTTTGGGGAACTTATTCTTTGACCAGGACACGATGGGGGGAGATTACGACAAAGCCTTTATAGACCGCCATGTCTTCTACGATGGACGCTACATCAGCACGGAGATCTTGACGGTGCAATTCCCGAACAGCCTCACGCCAGTCTGGGCTGATACCCCAACCCGCAGCGAACTGTTAAATATGTTCTTCTGGACCAGCGGCCTCATACCCTCGCCCTGGTGATCTTCAAATTTCAGTACCTGCTTCATTTTAGTGTTCTGATTGTCTCGGCACATTTGATGCAAGGTCTAGAAATTGTTGTAGACCTCACAGGAACATCCTAATACGCCCAAATTGCTTTTGTTTACATTTTTTACCACTAAATATTCATTATCTATACATAACTATTGACTAATGATTATAATTACTGAAATTAATATTTTCGACATCACTGGGAAACCAGCAACGCCTTCTAATAGTTTCAGGTAGCGTTGTCATCAGAGTATTTTTACGTCGGGGAGGTCAGATGAAGAAAAATTTTCGTATCCTCTGCTTAATTTTTTCGGTTACTTTTATTTTTTTATTCCCCCTTACAGTCTTTGCACAGATTTCAATCAATCATCTTCAAGTCATTAGTTTGGATGACAGTTCATTTCCAAATGTGAAGAGTTATCTTTCTTTCTCGGATTCACAGGGCTTCCCAATTACGGGGCTTGATAAGAACTCATTCAAGTTGACAGAGGATGGAAATCCTATAGGAGATTATTCCATTATCCCCGTTCAGAACACACAACAACCGCTAGCGATTGTGGTTGTTATGGATGTTAGTGGTAGTATGGCGGGGAAACCTTTGAAAGACTCGATTGAAGCTGCCAAAAGTTTTGTTTCAGCACTACAAACGAGCGATCAAGTAGCGTTAATCTCTTTTTCAACTAAACCTCAACTCATTCAAGATTTCACTTCTGACCACGACCTCTTTAATGTGAAATTAGATAGCTTAATTGGGGTAGGCGATACAGCTATGAACGACGCCATCTTGGACGCCGTTGGTCTTTTAGAAACCCGCGGCGAACGCAAGGTGGTAATACTCTTAACAGATGGACGAGAGACCGGTATCAGCAAATCCACATTTGACATGGTAAGTTCTGAGGCTACCCGCCGGGCGACCCCAATCTATCCAATTGGTTTTGGAGATTCAGATAAGATTGGGCTTGAAAAATTAGCTAAAGCTACTGGAGGGGTTGCTCAGGTCAAACCAGATTCTTCCAGTTTAAAGGAAGCATTCAAGAACGTACTTGATTTTTTGAGAAACCAGTACTTGCTTGAATTCACTTCAAAGCTAATGGCTGATGGAAAAGATCATAATTTAGCGATCGCTGCTGATTTCGAACAGAGTACGACAACGATTGAGTCAAGTTTTAATGCCCTACCCAGACCAATCAACATTGAAGTGCCAGGTTTGACTGGAAGGCAAGAAGTCTCAGGCAAGATTGAACTGAGTCCTCAAATTTCCGCCCCATCCTCGGTACAAAGTGTGGATATATTATTGGATAAACAGAGTTTAGTTTCTTTTACAAAAGAGCCCTTCGTCTATACATGGGATACGACCATCGTTCCAAAGGGTGAACACGCCGTTGAAATCGTGGTAACGGATTCCGTTGGGAACATTGGATCAAGAACTTATCAATTTCTAATTATTCCCCCTGTTACTATTTCAATTGGCCTCACAGAAGGCCAACATCTGGGAGGAAAGACTCAGATACCCGTTACTATCAACGCACCTGCAGGAATTGAAAAAGTTGAGGCTTTTATAGATGGGCAAAAAATTGGGGAAAAGAAAGATCTTCCCTTTGATTTTGATTGGGATACAACAACAGTAGTACCTGGATTGCGCGTGATAAAGTTGACAGCCACTGACCTTCAAGGCTTCAAGGGGGAGACAGAGATGAAGGTCAATGTTAACATGCAGAAACCCAATAATTTACTTTGGTTGGCGTTGGCTACCCTCCTTGTTGCGCTTGGGATTATTCTCCCAATATCTGTGCGCAATCAAAAGAGGCGCAAGGCCATCCCTACACCTCTTCCAATAGCAATAGATGAGCCAAAACCTCAAACTGCTGTTCTTGTGGAACTGACGGGCATAAATCCAGGATATACATGGCAATTGAATAAGCCACAACTTTCACTTGGACGGAAAAAAGATGAAAATGATATCCCACTGGCTGGGGCAAGTGCTTCGCGTTTTCAGGGTCTCATAAGGGCTGAAAACGGGGTTTTCCTAATTCAATCTTTGAATTCTACAAACCCAATTACTTTGAACGGAGATTTGGTATTAGGTGAGGAAGTTCTGAAGAGTGGAGATCAAATCTTGGCTGGTGAAAGTGAATTTACTTTTCAGCTAGAAGACTAAGATGGAAAATTCTTCACCTAAGCAACAGTTGACGATTATCTCAACATCCTTTACTGATAAGGGTTTAAAACGCCACAATAATGAGGATTTTGTTATTGGTTTTGAGCCTCAAGAACAAGAGGAATTTGATCGGAGCGGTTCACTTTACATTGTGGCTGATGGCGTGGGTGGCGCTCGTAAAGGCGAACGCGCCAGTGAGTATGCTGCAAAAAAAATTCTATACGATTATTATCAGCCAACTATCTTGTTGCCCAAACAAAGGCTTTCAACCATCATTCAAGATGTAAGCAAGGAAATTTACGATTATTCTACAACTAATGACCTGCCAAGAATGGCATCTACTCTAGTAGCCGCCGTTGTACATCACGATAAGTTAATCATTGCTAATGTGGGTGACAGCCGAGCTTATCTGATCCGTAAAGGGTCTGTCACGCAAATAACCAGGGACCACAATCTGGCAGAGGAGCTTATTCGAAACGGCTCCATGAGCCTTGAAGAAGCTGAACATTCCAAGGCAAAAAATACACTCCTGCGCAGTCTTGGGGGGGAATCCGAAGTTGAAGTTGATCTATTTGGTGAATTTGATCTTTTTGAAGGAGATCTTGTCTTGCTCTGCACTGACGGTCTGAGCCGTTATGTCACTCCGGAGAAACTCGCAAGCTTGAGCAGTAGTGGCAGCATTGAAGAAATTGGCCAGCACATGGTGGATTTTGCAAACGATTCAGGGGGAGTGGACAATATCTCACTTTACCTTATTAAAGCACAGAGGGAACAGGAAAGAATCTTTACTCAAAAATCTTCCAGAAAATTAAGACCCGTCACTTGGGATGAACTGCAAACTCAACCCGTTGGTTTACAGTATCGGAATGGATCGAGGTTAGTTAAATCTGTAAAGTCATTCCAGGCTACGAGTAAAATCCTCTGGGGTTTGACAGTCCTGGCATTGGTTGTGGGTTCAACTCTTTTTGTCATTCAAGGCAGGAAGTCCAACCTCGTTGGGAATCCAAACAATAAGGCGATACAGAGTTCTGTAACAAACTCTCCACCTGAAAGCACATCACCTTTAGCTTTTGCCTCTGAACAGGACAAATTGCCTACTCAAGAGTCTGTAGCATCTGAAACTCCAACCTCAATAGTGATAAACGAAAACACTGCGACAATCGGGGAAGGATTGTTGGCCACTGCAACATCAGAATCTACACCCACTGTAGAAATTCCCACTTCAGGAATAGGCAGCAATGCCTGTGTGTATCAACTTGTGAGTGGAGACAATGCAACGAGTGTTTATGCAAAATTCAATCTATCTACTCAAGGTGTTTTGTTTAAAGAATTCGATAATTGTTCAGTTCAAGAAAATACTTGTTCTGGACCCCTAACTGAGATCGGAGATCCAAACTCATTGCGTGTTGGTTTCATTCTAGCTATTCCAGAAGTTACAACCCAAGAAATCTGCAGGTCTGTAGAGAATGCTTATTGGGTAACAATTAAATAATCATAGGAGAAGAGCGCATGACTAGAACAGAATCGTTTTTTACTTGGTTTTTTGAAGGAATCAGTGGTTTAGGTGGCTGGTTTATCTTCTTGTTGCTGGCTTTAGCTGGGGTTATTTGGATGCTTTATGATAGCTCCAAGAGGCGAATCCCAGCCTTGGGATGGCGGTTGGGAGCCATTCTTTCCGCATTCCTCCTCTTGCCCACCATAATCTTTCGTTTTGGTTCTGCGGAAACACAGCTTAGCTTGCTGCCTTTTGTTGAGACATTCTTTTACTTAGGACTTCTCGGAGGCATCTTGCCGGTTGTACTAGCGGTTGGTTACTATGTTACCTACCAAGGTATGCAAGGTTGCCCGAATGGCCATGTCTATGACGCAAAGTTAGGGAAGTGTCCTCAATGTGCCCCCGCACAAGTAGCGCCTCCCATGCCTGCACCACGTCCTCAGCCGGTTAGGGAACCTGCTCGCGGACAAGAAATGCCTCCAAGTAAACCTAAAGCCAATGCCTGGCTTGTAGATCCAAACGGACGCAATTATCAACTCTGTCAAGGAGAGTCTACAATCGGCAGGTCATCCACTTGTGATGTCCAATTCAGTGGCGTTAGTTCTGTTTCCAGAAACCATGCAAAAATCGTTCAGAAAAACGGTCGGTTTTATCTCACTGACCTGGCAAGTTCTTCGGGTACAAAGGTGAACGGTCAGTTTATTCGTCAAACAACCTTGCTTGAGCCCAACGATGAAGTTCAGTTCAGCGACCAGGTAAAAGTTACATTTGTGACTACCAACCATTAATTTATTAAACGGAGGAATTATGTCAGAAGAAATTCTTTGCCCTATCCATGGACCATACCCTGCAGAACTCGGCGTCTGCCCGCGCTGTGCAAAATCCGGTGGGGGAAGACCCCAAGCACCCCGGCCATTAAGCGAAGCTGACGACGACAGCCCTACTAATCTAGGAAACAACCAAGGCCATCGGGGTTACGATGATGATTCACCAACAGTATTACCCAAAAGTCCCCGAGGAGGTCACCGGATTCTTGATCTTGACGAAGAGTTGACGAACTTAGGTCCACATTCTACTGGAGAAGAAACAATCCTCGAAAGCAAGGAGGTTGGACCTCAAGCGATATTCTGGGTTAAAGAAGGCCCTCGACGAGGCCGCATCTACAAAATCAAGACTGAGACTGTTATAGGACGCAAAGATGTAGATTTAACCATCGACGACCCAAAAGTTTCGGCCACTCACGCAAAGATCGTCGAAGAAAATGGTAAATACATTATCGTCGATTTCAGATCTAAAAATGGAACCTACGTTAATGGCGAGCGAATTCGGAATGAAACAGAAATAAAAGAGAATGACCTGGTCAAAATAGGCGATGTCACTTTTGTTTTTAAAGTTCTGGGTTAACCAAAGCTGAGTTGAAGAAACGGAAGGAGTTTGGCTGATGGAAAAAGGGAAGTGGATTGTTCGGGGAGATAGTTTACTTTTCATTATGTGTTTTTTCATCCCTTCTGTCTTAGTTTCCTGTTCCAGTGGTTTCATGGATGTAAATCAGCCCTTCAGTCTTTCGACATTGGCGGATCAAGGGGCCAGCTCGCTTAATCTGATACCAGTTTTAGCTATTGGTGCCATTGTTTTCACGATATTGAAAAGTGATACCCCTACTCAAAAACAGATCAATCTTTGGGGGCAAATTTGCGCCTTTGGTTCCAGTGTGTTGGTCTTGTTATTTAGTATCCTTTCATTGCAAGGGAAGTTGAGCCAAGTCTCAATGGGTGCCGTGGAGATCAAAACGACATTTGGCACCTATCTGCTTATAGCTGCGATGATTGCCTTTGGTGTTGGTTGGGCAATGCAATTCCGCGAATCACCTAAAAACAGTCCTGAAGTTCGCCCCCAGGAAGACAGACTGATTATTCCTCCAGCAAAGCCCTACCAGCCACCTGAACCGCGAATTAGTTTTGCGGGAAACACGCCAGGCAATTCAAACGGATCAACAAACGCTCATCTTGAGCCTCTATCGAAAAATGTTCCTGGAAGTATTGTCTACTTGATCAAAGACAGTTTTTCAATTGGAAGATCGAAGGAGAATGATCTCTGTTTACCAGATCCGTCGGTGTCCCGCCGACATGTAGTACTAAGGAATGCGCAAGGGTCTTGGTATTTACAGGATCAAGATAGCAGTGGCGGAAGCTTCGTTAATGGCAGGCAGGAAGATGCAATCCGGCTCTCTGATGGAGACGAAATCACCGTTGGACCTTTTCAATATCGTTTTCGCGCAGGGAACTGAACGGATTAAAGCCATGATTAAGGAAAATAATTTGAAGCATGTTTTTCATTCGTGTGAGGCTCTAAGAATAATTTTTTCAGTATTCATGGCTTTAGTTATTATTTTAGTCAGTACCGCTTCAATCATCCCTCAGCTTCCAAGTCCCACAGAGGCAGAGCCATACTTATTGCCTGCTGAAAGAGCTCTGCCACTTAAATCTGTTTCGATAGATGGTGAACTCTATTCCTTGTATTTCATTACGACCAACAATAACTATAAGTCAGCTCAAGAATGGGTGTTTTTTAAGCAGGAAGTGAAATACTGGGAAAGCCATGCCATCACTGCGGTACTTGTTTTCGATCAGAAGCACAATTTGATCAAGGACGAAGATTTACTGCTTCGCATCTTCCAATCCCAAATCGGTGGGTACTTTCAAATTCCCCAAAGCCTCGACCCAAGGTTAGTTCCCGCTGATGACACGACCATTGCAGACATGAGTTCCTTTTCACAAAAACCATTATATAGCGT
>DATIUL010000091.1:0-8907 GCA_035466865.1 Anaerolineaceae bacterium
AGACACCGAGAGTAAAAAGCCGGCCAGGCCGCTGAAGGCAATCTTTTCGGCATAGGTATGCAATCCTCCCGCAAGATCACCCTCTCCAAAGGAGATTCCAAATCCGCCATGCACATGGATGTCAATCAATCCGGGCAATAAGCGTTTGCCGGGGTACTCCTCCCATGCCAAGATTTTTGCTTCCTCAGGTAAAGCTGATGCTTTGCCAACCCAGGCAATCCTGCCCGCAGCATTCACCCAAACCACCCCATCCCTGATTGTCTCAAACGGGGTGATGACTTCACTCGCCTGCAATACTTTTTCAGACATTATTACTCCTTTTAGTTTCGATAATCTTGCCGTTGGATATAATTAGGTAAAACACCTAAGGATGCACAAATGACAACAGAACAGAAATCAACCAACTCACATCTTGAGCAAGGTAAAGCATTGGCCAGCTTGCTCTTTGATTATAAACTTTCTGACCTCGATCGTTTAGCTTCAAAACATCCTGACTTACGTAAAAAATATTCCCTGCTGAATGACGCTGAGTACAAAGATGTCGTCAACCAGGTTCGGTCCGCAAAAATTACCCAACAAAAACATTACGGCTGGCATTTGGTTCCCCGGGATCTTGCGGTCATCCTGGTGACGGCGCTCACCTGGCTTCTGAATGATTGGAAGTTGCCATTGGTGTTTGGAATCTTCCTGCTCATTCTGTTGGCAAACATTTTTGCCATGCGGTTCTCAGAGAAACTCTCGCTGATTTTGGGTGCCAGTGTTTGGGTAAGTTATCTGGCTTTGTTGGCGTACGGATGGTATTTCTTGCGAAATGGCAGCCCCTGGTATATCGCCTTATTGGCTGTGCTTGGCTTGGCCTTAGGCAGTATGTTGTTGATAGGTCTTAACCGTATGATGCTGGCTGCAATGGCAAAGGCCCGCAGTGAAGCCTCCGCGCACATGGCTGCTGAAGGCAAACAGCCCTCAGAAAAAACTAAAAAGTAAATTTTTAAGTTGCGGGGGACTTCTCAGCCCAAAGCTGCAGCAATCCTTTGAAATCTTCAAAGCCTTCAACGGGAATTTTGTGGCTCAGGCAGTACTCCAGCAGGTGACTTTTGGCGTAAACCTTATCAGCGGCCCGAACTGCATCGGTATCTGACTTTCCATCACCGATAAAAATTGTGTAGCAACCTGCTTTTTGATAATTCTCAATAATGGCTGCTTTGGCTGTGCCGCGCATCGGGAAACGAGGGTCAAAATGAGGATATTCCATGCTCACCGTGCCATCCGGGTGGAAGGTCACTTCGCTGCCATAAACCTTGTCAACCACCAATCCATAGCTGCCCAGTAAGTGGTGGATATACCAGGTTTGTCCTTCGCTCAGCACCACAAAGCCAAATCCAAGCGCGCGGCAGTAGTCTAAAAGCGCTCCGGTCGCGGGGTCCATGATGATGTTGGCAAGCACAGCCACTTCCATTTGCTCTCGGCTGGCATGGATGCAATCAAAACTGAGCCGCTCCTCTTCCATGGTGCTCAGTTTGCCTGCATTCCACTCATTGACGTACTTCAAACCGCAAGTGGCGTAGGTTTCGTATAGAAAATCCATAGTGTTTGTGGTCGTGATTGTGCCGTCAAAATCGCTCAGCACTAAAACTTTGCGGTCACTCATTAGCTTTTGGTCTTATTCCCTTTTTTGAGCTCTTTTACCCAGAGTTCCACGGCTTCTACGCTGTTGGTGTGTCTGGACCAGTTTTTATCCAAAAGCGCGTCCTTCTGCATAGCTTGGCGCACAGCTTTGGGTTGGCTGTCCAACCAGCGAACCCATTTTGGCTTCGCCCACTCAGGCTGCTTGATTTTTAGGTATACAGCAAACGCTGCCAATAGGAGTAGTATCGCCAAAGAGACGTATCGGGGCGCATCTGGAATGACGCGTTTGTAGTTGCTCTCAACTACCAGCATCAAACCTAGGGGCACATAGCCATATATCCCCCCGCGGGTTTTCCAGTACCATTCCTTCCATGAACCGAAGTGCACGTAAAAGCCGAATGCCATCAGTGCAACTCCGAGTACGGTTAACGCTAGATCTGTATCCAATCCTGCCATTAGGGCTCCTCGATTAATTTAGTAACATAGTTTATCAACATTTCTGCTCCTCTGGCAGAAAATAAGCTATCCAAAGCTTCATAGGTCTTTGCCTTAACAGCTTTTTGATCAGGGAAGTATCCGCAATAATCATTGGTATAACCCGCCACCGCAAGTGCCGATTCAGTTCTTAAGGCTTTGAGTGAAAGCACGGTTTCAGTGAATACTTCTCCGGGTAATCCCGCCAGCAAGAAGCTGCCGATGCGAATAATCTGGATGCTTGAGTTCAAGTTTTGTTTGCC
The DNA here is from genome assembly GCA_035466865.1 of Anaerolineaceae bacterium. Lineage (GTDB taxonomy): Bacteria > Chloroflexota > Anaerolineae > Anaerolineales > Anaerolineaceae > Mesolinea. The sequence continues at coordinate 2,364 of DATIUL010000091.1, forward strand.
AGCAAAGAGTTCAGCCATTATAACCTGGGCTTGTGCCCCTTCGGCACGTGTTAGTGCTTTGCGCAATTCCCCAGCCGATTCCCCTCGTTCAAACATGGCTTTGTATATCAAATCCAGATTGGCGGCTTCAGTTCTGGCAGCGTCAACGCTGCCAAAGTCCCTTAACGGTAGTTTAATCCTGGCAATTTTGCCGCTTAGCTTGTCAACAATCAAGGGTTCCGCGGTTTGCATTGCCTTAAGCACCGCGCAGGCTAACAGCAAGCCTGCCCGTTCCACTTCAGCAAAATTCTGTCCGCGGCGGGTAAAACGTGTGCTGATATCACCCGAAGCACCATTCATGAACAGCCACACCAACTCAGGATAATGGGAGGCGATTGCCCGGCGGGCTGCTCCCGGGAAGTCGGCTGAGATCAGACGGTTTTCATGACCGAGAATGGTGGGGTGGCAACCGTAATTTACCCACACCGCTTTGGGTCGACCTTCCAGGGACTTCATCACCAGAATAAGCAGTTCGTGGTCTTGCGTTTCATCGTAAATATCATTGCGGTTCTGGCCTAATCCAAACACGCGATCCCGCCCCAATTCCATAAAGACTGGTTCAAGTTGAGCAGATAGTTGCACCGCAGCCCCAGCCAGTTTGCGGGCAAGAATTTCCACCAACCAGGGATCTGAGCTGTCTGAAAGCATAGGGAAACGGGTTAGGTATCCGGAAGGTCCGCCATGGGTGTGCGTGCAGGCAACCATAATCTGCTCTCTCTTGATTTGCAGATTTTTCATAATAGTTGTGCAGATTTTCTCCGTGACCGGCGCGCTGATGGCGAGTTGTTCGAGGCTGATCAATAGAACCTGGTCAACCCCTTGCTTAAGCAAAATGAGACCAGCAAGCAAAGGGTCGTGAATGCCGATGCTGGGTTGGATGCGGGCAGCATATCCTTCCATTGGCGTACCAATGGGCGGCGTTATATCTATCTGCAAGGCAGATCCGAGGAGTTTGTTATCCATGATCTACCAGATTTTGATCCTTCCGAGGTATTTCTTCATGATTGATTCGTTATAAATTTCAGTCGAATCCAGGTTACCACTCAGGAAAACTTGTGGTTGGATTCCCTTTTCCAATAAGATCTGGCAAGTAGCCACCATCATCATCTGCATGATGAAAAGGCCCGTCACACCTGAGCAAGCTCCAATGGGGGCATCCATACCATCCAGCTGCATAATCGTGTCCCCTTTGGGAGCCTGATTGTCAATAACCACATCCGCATAGTCAAAGAGTTTTTTGCCACTGGAATGGCGCGAGGTCGTCCCCTGTGAATGGCTAAGAGAGGTGACCGCGATAACCCGGCAGCCGCGTTCGTGACCAATTTTGGCCATTTCGATAGGTGCAGCATTTCTGCCGGAATTCGAGATGATGATCAGGGCGTCTTTGGCTTGAATGTTGTAATAATTGATGATTACTTCAGCGATGCCTTCAACCCGTTCCATCGTTTCGCTTTTTTGGACCTGTGTATGGCCTGTCAGGCTTGGTTCCAGGATGGCATCAATGGGCACAAGCCCTCCGGCACGAAAAACCACATCCTCTGCAATCAAATGGGAGTGCCCTGTGCCAAACGTGTAGATGATGCCATCTTGCGCAATGGTTTCTGCAAGCACAAAAGCTGCTTCGTGGATTTTCTCCATTTGCGTCGCCTGAATCCGCTGTAGCAAAGCGTGGATCGAATCCGCGTAATTTAAAGCTTGATTTGGGCTCATGATAGCCACTTTGCGAACAATTTTTCGATGGTTGGCCAGGTCTCTGCGCTTGAATCCTGTGGCAGCATGCGGGCAGTAATGGTAAGTCCCTTTTCATGTAGTTGTTTTAAGGCCTTTATACTTGATTCCGTCAGATAGACAGTTTTGTTTAGTTTTTCGGACCCGCGCACGAAGGCCTGGTTGCCAAGGTTGATGCTCTCGATTTTTACACCATAATCAATCAGCCCTAAAGCGTCCTCAGCAGATTTGACAATCACAAAAAGCTTCTTTTCAGCATTGGCTGGATTGTTGATGTAATCTGCCGCATCTTTGAGGCTGAATATGCGCACCCTTACACCCGATGGAGCAACTGCTTTCAAGAGTTGTACTTGCAAGGGGTCGTTGGCTACATTATCGTTGCAGACCAAGATTTCATCGCTGGGATATGTACTGTTACAGGCAACCAGAATTTGCCCATGAATTAATCTGTAGTCCATTCTTACATGTTGAAGCGCCATTTTTCTCCTAATATGTGGGGTTAATCCGCATCGTCCATACTATTAAGCTCGAATCTACTTACAGATTCTTTGCCATTGATAACTGCCATCTGAGCTAATTCGTCCACGCTTTGGCCTTCTCGCTGAAGCGCAAGTTCCAAAAGCATGGGCAAATTCATGCCGCAAATGAGGGCATATATTTCCTGATTCTCGAGGAATATGCGCGCGCATATGTTAAATGGGGAAGCACCAAACATATCCACGAAAAAGAGCACACCTGAGCCGTCATCCAGCGCTGGCAATTGCTGCTTTATTTTGTCCAATAAATCATCGGGACTTTCGCCCTCATAAAGGCCAAAGGCAGCTATCTGGTCAGTAACACCAGTAATCATTTCAAGGGCTTCCAGCATTCCCTTTGCCATTCCGCCGTGAGAGACTAAGACAAAACTGACCATTTGCTCTCCTTAGATATCCAAGAGGTAACCGCTGTCTTTGTAGCGTTCCACAATGGCGTTGTTGTGCGCTTCGGAATTATCGATATTGGCAGACATAAGCACGGGTGGTTCGAAACCGGCATCCAGCATGTACTGGACAGCCTCAACCATAACCGCGTTCATCAACGCGGCACCAAGCACTGTGGAGAGTGCCCCGGCTTTGATATCGGAACCTTGGTAAGCCATAGCGGAATCCCCAGCGGGTACATGGTTGTCCAGAACAACATCCCCGTATTCGAAGAGGTTCTTCCCGCCAGAATGACGAGATTTTACGGATTTGGTGTGCTCAAGGGAGGTGACCACAATTACCTTGGCACCGTCTTTTTTGGCGTCAATGGCAATTTCAATGCCCTCCGGGTTACGCCCTGAGTTGGAGATATTGAAGAGTACATCTCCCTCGGATAGGCGCACGCCTTGCATCAGTATGTGGCCGATGCCTTCCAATTTTTCGGCTTTTCCCCTGAGAGGGTCCATAATCTCAACAATCGGGTAAAGACCGCCCGCGCGACCTCGTACTTCCAGGGCAAGCAGCTGAGAGTGCCCGCTTCCAAAAGTAAAGACCATGTGGCCTTGCATAATGGCATCTGCCACCAAACGGCCAGCCTTCTGGATGGATTCGGCCTCATCTTTTTTGATGTTCCGAATTTCCTGGCAAACCAGGTCAAGATATTCTGCAAACATGGCAACTCCTCTTCCAATGAGTAGGTATGTTACTCTGATAATTTTACTGAAATAATTCCAAATAAATCAGACTGATTAAGCTCAAGGCAGGGTAGGCCCTGCCTTGAGGTCAAATATTCGATATGGATTATCCGAAGATGCCCAAGGCACCACCGATAAAGCCAACAGCGATGAGCACTAAGATAACTTTGATTGGTGACCAGCCCTTCTTAAGCAGGAAATAGGCCAGACCAGTAATCAGAAGGGGCAGCATATAGGGCAGGATGGCATCCAACTGCGGCTGGATGGCCACGTTTGTCTCTGCTGCCTCACCCTCAATCATCTGACTTGATTTGTAAGCTAGAGCCGTTGTCAATCGGATAATGGAGGGAGCAAAACCTCCAACCACGACCAAACCAACCAGTGAGGCAAATTCAGTGATGCGTTCAATGGCACCACCGCCAAGGGCTTTCAATAAGTTGGAGCCTTGTTTGTAAGCCCAGTTGAATTGCCACCATCTGGCAGCTAGATAGGGGAAGAAGACCAATAACATCGCCAGAATCGGGCCGAAAACATTGCCGTCAAGGGCCATGCTGGCACCAATACTGAAGATGATGCTGTTGTAAAGTGCCCATAGGAGGGTGTCACCGATGCCGGCCAGAGGGCCCATCAGGCCGACTTTAAGAGCTTCAGTAGTCTCCAGGCTGGCACCACTCTCAGCCAAGGCAGCGTGTGCCCCAAGAATCAAGGGAAAGCCAATTACTGGGTTGGTATTGAAGAAGTTTAAGTTGGTGACGAAAGCTTCTTTGTATGATTCATCATCTTTGCATAGCCGCTTGTAGATTGGAAGGATGCTGAAGCAGTAACCAACAGATTGCATTCGTTCGTAATTCCAACCTAATTCGTTGGCAACAACATAGCGCCAGAATACACTGTTTAAATCAGACTTAGTCAGTTTTGTGTTCTCCATCCTATGCCTCACTTTCCTCGGTCTGTTTGCCGTATTTGAGGTATTGGAAAATCATCGCCAAAGCCACGCCAGCCAGGGCAATACCGACCAAAGGCATCTTCAGATAAGCAAAGAGAACGAAACCAACAAGCAAAAATGCCCAGTATTTCTTGATGGGCATGATCTTCAGCAGCATGGCAAAGCCAACTGCCGGCAAAATTCCGCCGACGACGCCGATTCCTTTGTTAATCCAGGGGTAAGTGGTGAAGAAAGCGCTAACCGTATTAACCAAGCCCTCTCCGAAGGCAATGGCCAGGAAGACAGGGATAGCCCGGGATAAGCCCCAGATGAGATGCCCTTCAAAGACCATCATGCGGTCAAAAGCCTTGTCGTTGCCCGCATCCGCGTATTTATCTGCCCGATGGACAAAGATAAAGTTGAGGAAGCGGTTGAGGACGTCCACTTGGGTTAGAAGGATGGCCGCAGGGATGGCCAGTGCAATACCGGTTTCAAAATTGCCGCCCTTGCCGAAGAAAGTTCCAAGGATTGCACCAACAGTAAAGTCTGGGATAGTCGCGCCACCGTAGGTGTAAACACCCAAAGCCATCAGCTCAAGTGTGCCGCCAATGAGAAGGCCAGTTTTGACATCGCCAACAATAAGGCCAGTTACAAAACCAGCGTTCAGAGGTCGGGCAAATAAAAACATTTTTGGGCCAAGGTCATCGACCATGCAAATGTAAGCCCAAAGAGCTAAAATTAATGCCATGCCAATATTCATGCTTTTACCTCCTTTATTATGTTTTTGAGAGAAATTAAAACGGTAATTGAGCTACGAACGATTTTTCTCCTCCTTTCTGGATTGGCAGTAAAGAAGAACGCTGGGTCATTGAAATCGCAGAAATTCTGCCAAGTCCACAACCAGTTATCCCGTAACTAGGACAACTATTGTTAATTATTTTAGCACCATTGATTAGCAAAACATTAACATACCATTAAATAAACAGTGAGTTCAGTCAATTGCCAACATCAAATTGCCATCCTCAAAGGATGGCAATTTAAGATCTTCTTCAAGATGTGGATTAATGCGTTTCTGTGACCTTGTGAAGACCGCGGGGATGATCGATGTTAAGGTCGCGCACGTCCGCCAGGTGCATGGCAAAAAGCTGGCCGGGAACAACGCTGACGAGAGGAGAAACCCATTCATCGGGTATATGCGGCAGCCTGAAGGAGGTCCGTCCCTCAGCAAGCAGTCCTTCATCATCAGAAATGGCGATAATTTCAGCGCCACGCTCGTGAAGGTCCTGCACAAATACTTGCATTTCCTGGAGCATTCTGCCCGAAGGGGCAATCACCAGGACCGGGAAAGCTTCTTCGACCACAGCAACAGGGCCATGCAGAAAATCGGCGCTGCTATAGGGTTCGGCAATAATGTAATTTAATTCTTTAATTTTGAGTGCCACCTCAAAAGCCGTTGGGTAATTAAAGCCACGCCCAATCACAACGCACATGCGCATATAGCGATAACGTTCCGCGGCTTGGGCAATGAAAGGGGAAAGCTGCAGAGTTGATTGCATCAGCTCTGGTACGGAGCGCAAAATGGCTTCCCGTGCAGGATCTTCCGCCGCCAGGGTGCTGAGCGCGGCGATGGCCGCCAGTTCGGTGGTGTAGGTTTTGGTAGCAGCAACGGAAAGTTCCGGGCCGGCATGTAAATCCACCAGGCAATCAGCTATCCGTGCCAGGTCAGAATCGGGTTCGTTGGTAATGGCAATTGTTGGAGAACCTTGCTTTTTTGCATCGGCAATCACTGAAACGATATCTGGGCTTTTACCAGACTGACTGATTCCGATGACCAGTGAGTTTTTGTAACTGGGAACCTGCTGGTAAATGCTGTGCAGGCTGGGTGTGGCCAGGCCCACCGAGAGGTGATTGGCAGCTCCAAAAAGATATTGCGCGTAGCGGGCGGCATTGTCGCTGGTTCCGCGCGCGGCAATCACCACGTTCGTCACCCGGCCATCTTTTAACAACTTGCTTGTCTTTTTCAGGTCAGCCCATTCATGATCGAAAAATCGCTGCATGGCAAGAGGTTGTTCGTGAATCTCTTTATATAAGTTCGTGTTCTTGATCATGCTTGCTCTCCCACGATTAGCTGGCATTTAATTGTTGTCTCTCTACCTATTTATTATAAATGGCATTGGAGCAAATGTTACTTGCGGAGA
>DATIUL010000092.1:0-4917 GCA_035466865.1 Anaerolineaceae bacterium
TGGGGCTTCCAGTTCATGCACCCGGCAACCAGCCACAAAACTACTGGCATCTGCCCTTAGCAGTTTGCCGATAGGGATTTTGAGATCATTTTGCATGGTTCCTCCGCCCGACCTGGTCTTTTCCGTGTTGTTTATGGGATGGTTGGCCTACATTCAGGCCTTCCTCTTCAAATTTTTGGATCAGCATGGCTTCAATATCAGTGTATTCAGCAAAATTGATGATAGCCAACTCGTGGACTCGCAGCAGCAAATAGGGGTAGGGATGGCCTGCCAGTACCTGGGTATCAGCATACACAACAGCGTGCAGCAAGTCCACCAGATCCGGCCTGGCACTCACCCAGGCGGGGAATTCCACCCGGGCCAGGTAAGGCGTGCCCGGTTCGCCAATGTTGAGGAAGAAGAAGTGCACTTCCAGCCTGGGGGCTTGCTTGTCGCGCGATTTGTTGAAGGCTTCAAAAATGGCGGAGCGTTCCCCGGGTATGGTGAGCAAACGTTTGAAAAGGCGCGCGTCGCTGACGCCGCGGATAACGCGCTGTTTCTCGTTGTAATGGGTCAGTTCCTCATCACTTTTCCCCAGAATGTCAAAAAGCCGACCGAGCAGTTCGGACCCTGGCTTATCAATATAGCCCACGGTGATAAGTTCCTGAGCTTCCATTTGCCGATGCAGGGTCAAAACTTCTTGCTGGAGTTTTTGTTGTTCATCGGGGCTTTCCAAGCGCTGGTAAATATCCAGCAGGCCATCCGTCATGGTGAGAATTGGCTTTCTCTTGCCCGCACAAAATGCCACCAGGGCTTGCCTTTCGGAGAGGTCGCGCAGTAATGAGACTTGCTGCTCACCAATCAGGAAGCCATCTTCAGTGATCAATTGGTCATAATCCAGTAAATTGCTTTGAATTTCAAAGCATGGTTCTTTTCCGCTGCCCATCTCCGCGGAAATTAACCCAACATTGATGACGCAGTATTCAAGCGCTTTGTGGCGGTTGGGGGCGATTTGGGAACCGTCCGCGGCCACAAGCGTGTAGTTTTGGGGCGGTTTGGCGGCTGCTTTATGGAAAAGTAATGGCTCATTGACTGGTTTGGCGCAGTAAAGGCTTTTGGCAATTGTTGCCGCCAGATCCAGGTGCGCTTTGATGCCCTCTATGTTTTCGCTTTGCTGCTCCAACTGCTGCCAGAGGGTTGATTCAACTTCATCACGCTGATCTTCCCGGTTCTTTACCTTGCGGGTGTAATCCTCGAGGCTTTCCTGTACCTGGGTGTAGTTGATTGGCATGCAGGAATTATAACCAAAGCAAGCCGCTTTGCCGTTCAAGCCGTGTTTGGATTGAAATTCTCCAAGGTTTAAAAAGTTTGGAACAAAAATACTGGCAAAGGCGTCTTGTAGATACGCTAATAAATAAGGAGCAAAAAATGAACAAAAAATTGATTGTTGTCGTAATATCAACCCTTTTAATCGCTGCGTTAGCCCTCTCGGGCTGCGCTCAGGTTCCCGTCAAGGCTGAAAATACTGTAAGCCAAACCAGCCAGCAAACCACGCCAATCCGCACCCTTGCAGTATCCGGGAGTGGAAAGGTGACCTTGGTGCCCGACATTGCCTATATCAACATTGGCGTACACAGTGAGGCCATGGATGTGACTGCTGCCCTGCAACAGAACAACGATTTAGCCAAGCAAATTGCAGATGCCCTGGTGGCATCGGGTGTGGATGCAAAAGATATCCAGACCGCTAACTTTAACATTTACCCAAAGACCAACTACGATCCTCAGACGGGTAATTCAATCCCCGCCGGCTACTCCGTGGACAACACTGTCTACATAACGGTACGTGATTTGAAAAACCTTGGCACATTGCTGGACACAGCCATTCGCGCTGGTGCCAACCAGATCTACGGTATCAGCTTTGATATCACTGACCGTGCAACCGCCCTCGTTCAGGCACGTGATTTGGCCATCAAAGATGCCCAGCAAAAAGCTGTAGACGTGGCCGAAGTGAGCGGAGTTGAGCTTGGATTGGTGCAAGCAATCAATGTGAGCGACAGCAGCCTCGTACAGCCTTACAACCAATATTATGGTATGGGCGGTGGCGGCGGAGATGCAAAGAGCCTGGACTCTTCAGTTCCAGTATCGGCTGGCCAAATTGTGATCACCTTCACTGCCAACCTGGTTTACGCCATCAACTAAGTAAGTCACCCGTTCCCCACGGGTATGCTAACCACTCTGGAATCCCCTAAGTTCCAGAGTGGTTTTTTTATGCCACAAATTCTGAATGACAGGATGATAAAATTGGCAATTAGAGGTAACTATGAAATGTTCTGACTTAAACCCCCATGATTACCGTTTCGCCGAGCACCCAATTGAATCTTCTATTCTGAAACGCTGGTCTCCACGAGCGATGACAGGAGAGGTTGTTGATAAAAAATTGCTCATGTCACTTTTTGAGGCAGCCCGCTGGGCGCCTTCTTCAGGCAACGTTCAGAATTGGCATTATTTTTATGCCCTGAAACCCAGTACTGAATTTGATCTATTCTTCTCTTTCCTCGATCCGGGCAACCAGGAATGGTGCGTTAAGGCTGCTGCACTTTTAGTGGTTGTTGACCAGACGGTCAACGCGGCAGGCAGGCCCATCGGCCCACATGCATTTAATGTTGGGCTCTCGGTTCAGAATCTACTCTTGCAAGGCTGGGCCATGGGTATCCTGGTGCATCCGATGGGCGGTTTTTCCGCGGACGCGGCCAAGGTTAGCTTGAATTTACCTGAAACCTGGCAACCTGTGGTCATGATTGCTATTGGTAATTTTGGGGAAGTTTGCGAACTCTCCGAAAAAAACCGAAACAGGGAATTTCCTTCAGCCCGCAAGCAGCTCGTCGAATTCGTTCACGAAGGTCCTCTGCAACCAGAGAATTGAAAGGAAGGCCATCATGTCTATCCACCCTCTTGCTGGAAAACCAGCCCCTCTCGAAACACTCACTAATATTCCACGCCTGGTCTCAGATTACTACCTGATCCACCCCGATCCTGAAAACTCCTTGCAAGCGGTGGCCTTTGGTACTTCCGGGCATCGTGGTACTTCCAGCAAGGGCAGCTTTAACGAAGACCATGTGTTGGCCATTTGCCAGGCCATCCACGAATATCGTAGTTCGCAGGGGATTACTGGCCCATTGATTATGGGCATGGATACGCACGCTCTTTCAGAACCGGCGCACGCAACAGCCATCGAGGTTTTTGCCGCCAATGGTATGCAGGTCATCATCCACCAGGGTTTGAAATACACCCCCACACCCGTGGTCTCCCATGCCATATTGGCTTATAACGCCAAGCGCAGTGAGGGCCTGGCGGATGGCGTGGTGATCTCCCCCTCGCACAACCCCCCTGAGGATGGCGGCTTCAAGTATGACCCCACCAACGGTGGCCCGGCTGATACCACCACCACCAAATGGATTCAGAATCGTGCCAACGAAATCATTCTAGGTGGCTTAAAAGCGGTTAAGCGTTTGCCTTACAAGAAAGCGCTTGATTCTGAATTCATCCACCAAGTGGACCTGACCACGCCTTACGTCGAGGATTTGGAGAACGTCGTGGATATGCAGGCTATTGCCGGTTCGGGCATCCGCATTGGGGTTGACCCACTGGGTGGTTCAGGCCTTTATTATTGGGAACCCATTGCTGAAAAGTACAACCTCAACCTTGAAGTGGTGAACAAGCGGCTTGACCAGTCTTTTGCTTTCATGCCGCTGGATTGGGATGGAAAAATTCGCATGGATTGCTCCAGCCCTTATGCCATGGCTAACCTGGTTGCCCTCAAGGATAAATACGATATTGCCTTTGGTAATGATGCCGATTACGACCGGCACGGCATCGTCACCCCCAGCGTCGGTTTGGTGCCGCCGAACCATTACCTGGCTGTGGCAATTTGGTACCTCTACCAACACAGGCCGGAGTGGCTGCTATCTGCCAAAGTCGGCAAGACCATGGTTTCATCTTATTTTATTAACTGGGTATCGGAACTGATCAACCATGAACTTTACGAGGTACCGGTTGGCTTCAAGTGGTTCGTGCCTGGGCTTTTAGACGGCTCTTTGGGTTTTGGCGGTGAGGAAAGCGCCGGTGCTTCTTTCTTGCGCAAAAATGGCGGCACCTGGACGACTGATAAGGACGGCATCATACTGGACCTTCTTGCGGCTGAAATTCTGGCGGTGACCGGCAAGGAACCGGGGCAACACTATGCCTGCCTGGAAGGAGAATTGGGCCGCACCTGGTATGCCCGGGTGGACGCGCCTACCGGCCCCAAGGAAAAAGCAATTTTAGGCAACATGGACCCTGGCCTGGTAAAAGTGGATACCCTGGCAGGCGATTTGATAACCGGAAAGGCTACTAAAGCACCTGGTAACTGTGCCGCCTTTGGTGGCCTGAAGGTGAGCACAGGCTATGGATGGTTTGCTGCGCGGCCTTCGGGGACGGAGAATGTTTACAAGATCTATGCGGAATCCCTGCGCTCGCAGGAACATCTGGAGCGCATCCAGGCGGAAGCACGTATGATTGTGGATGAGGCTTTGAAGGGCTAATTTTGCCCTTAGGATTAGTCAGATAGATAAAATCGCCGAGGCGTAATACTTCCCTCTGTGGTAGCAATCGTCGTTGCGAGCCTTTGTTGCGAAGCAATCTGGACTTTTTGTTGGCAAATCAGATAGCTTCGTCGCTTACACTCCTCGCAATGACCGAAAAAAATCCAGTGCAAGATGTCTCAGATATTATGATTTGTGGAATCTTGGTACTTACAATCAGCTGATCAATTTCACAAAATAGAACGCAATGGTGACCGCCCAAATCCAGGTATCAAAGCGGTCCAGCATACCTCCGTGCCCAGGAATCATGCGCCCACTATCCTTAAGGCCGGCCACACGCTTGAGCATGCTGATAAAC
>DATIUL010000093.1:0-10500 GCA_035466865.1 Anaerolineaceae bacterium
GGTTTCACAGTGCGAACAGTATCAGGAACGAAACCCACCAGGTAAGGCCAATTTGGTTCAGGGTTGTCAATGGTCTGGAAGAGGTCGATCTCGTGATTTTCGTGCCAGCGCTTCAGGCTTTCTTTATAGAGTGCATGGCCTGAGCTGCGTGTTCCGTATATGACTGAAATTCGGCCGTAATCTTTTTTGAGGGAAGAACCTGTAATTTGCATTACTGTTGCGTATAGTGTTGAAAATGCTGAGCCACCGCCAATGAAGATCAGATCTTTACCTTTCCACTCGTCAAGCGGGAAACCATTCCCAAGAGGGCCGCGGATGCCTAGAGCTTCACCAACTTGCATTTGGTGGAGAGCCGTTGTGACTACACCCATGCGTTGCACAGTAAAGCGCACAAAATCGCCTTCCCAGGAGGCATTAGCAATTCCTATGGCAGACTCACCTTTGCCAAAGATGGAAATTTGGCAGAATTGACCAGGGTTGTAATGCTTGTAGAATGTTTTGCAGTCGGCAGGGTTGTCAAAACTGAGCTCAACACTACGCAGTATGCCATCCACTGACTCAGGGTAAGAACGTAACAGGTGCATGGAGATTGGGGTGTATGGGCTGGCTTTTTGGTTAGGCATGAGCCACCTCCACTGGAAGTTTTCCAGCTTCGCGCAACATGGCCCGAATATCCAACCCAACGGGGCAATAGCGCACGCATCGGCCACAACCCGTGCAGCCGATTTTACCGATTTGATCCACCCAATAGCTGTATTTATGCATCAGGCGCTGGCGTGTGCGTTCCTTCCGGCTTGGCCTGGGGTTATGCCCTGAGGCTTCACGCGAATAAACGGAGAACATGCAGGTATCCCAGTTGCGGTAACGTTTTGAACGTGCGGCTTCATCGGCAATATCAAAACAGAAGCAGGTGGGGCAGAGGAAGGTACAAACACCGCATCCCAGGCAGGAACGTTGGACCTCTTCCCAATAAGTGCTCTCAAAATTGGCATCCAAAGCGGCCTTGAGACCTTCGGTTTCAAAGGCTTTTGACATGCCTGATGTGGCTTTTTCCTGAATCATAGCAACTTTGCTGTCCTCTTTGGCATTAGCCTTGGGTAAGTCCCTGCAAAGTTCTTCGCCTTTAGGTGTGAGGGCTTCAAGATGGAAAGCATCACCAATATCGGTCATGATAATATCTGCGCCTTCGCGGTTGAAGGGGCCACCTTCCACGGTGGTGCAGAAGCAAGTGGTGCAAGGTTCGTCGCAACCCAGAGTAACGATAGCAGTAGCTTCACGGCGAGCTTTCCAGAATGGGTCCTGATAGTCCCTGGTATCAAAGACAGTATCCAAAAGGGTCATTGCCCGGGTGTCGCAAGCATGCATGCCGAAAATCATCTTGGGTTTGGTGTCCAAAGCTGGCTCACTGGCCTTACCGTCTTTGGTGTACTTGAGGAGCTCCTCAGACTGTGGCAGAAAAAGCGACTTAGGTGGATAGCGGGTATTATGCGGATATTCCAGGCAAAGTTGTTCCGGTTTGCCTTCATAAGGCAAAAATGCGGAGAAATTTGAGTATTTCTGCGGCGCGATTAGCTGGTAGGACTCTGACCACTTTTCCAACACTTTGGGAATATCAGTTCGGGGGAGAATATAGTTCATGATCGATTCCTCATGCCACAAAGCGAGTCTTGTCGTCCATGGTGAAAGCCGCAAAAGGCGGTTGGGTTTTATCATCCATGCCACAAATAAATTGGTATTCGTTTTCCATGTCGGTATTTAGTTTTTCGGTCATATAGGTCATACGGATGTCCATGGGGCAGGCACGTTCGCAAGCACCACAATCCACACAGCGACCAGTCTGATGGAATGCCCGGATGATATGCCAGGTTTGCATGCCGGCTTTGCTGACCATGCTTTCCGTCCATCGGGGAGCGCCGTGGTCAACAAAACATTCCGCGCAGTAGCACATTGGGCAAGCCTCCCGGCAAGCATAACAACGAATGCAACGTTCAGCTTCATGCGTGAACCATTCATATCGAGCCTTGGAGGCCATATTGCCGAATGTTTCCACCTGGCGTTTCGCCCGGGCAGGGTCTTTTGGTTCAACGGGTTCCCCAATTACAAGATCTGCATTGATGGGGTTGGGTTGGGAACAACGCGCGCATGAGACATGCAGAAGCTCTTTGGGCTCAAACTCGAATATGTTTTTGGGAGTTTTGACTGTAATTGTTTCAGGAGTAAGGGTGACTTCTGAAATTTCCTCTCCACAACGTTGGGTAATCTTGCGCCAGTCATAAATACCGGTACAAGGAACGCCAATCATGATAATGTTTTCGCGGGGGTGTTGGCGTTCAACAATCAAATGGTTGACCGAGCGGTTTTCACAGCCGCGAACAAGCATGCCAATCTTGGTTTCGCTTGGATAACGTGTGAGAAATTTGGCAAGATTGTTCTGGCAAAGATTGTTATAGACAAAATCTTCCAGTTGATCGGAATTTGTAAAGAAAGCGGGCTGTGGATGCAGCGGCGCGTTTTCTTTGCGGAAACCGAAGAAAACATCAACAAGATGCTCATCAAGTAACCGTTTGGCTTCTGCCTTGAGTTTGGTTTCAAGATCAGTCATGCATACCTCCTTCAAAACCGGGCTTACGGGTAACCAACACTTCGCTCATACCCAGTTCAGCCAAATCTTTTTCGAAGGCGGCTAATTCTTTTTGAATACGGCCTGTATCCTGTAAATCCATCCAAACGAAGCGAATACGGGAGCGGTCGTACCCGATGTGGTTGAGAAGGTTTTGAAAGGCGCTTAACTGGCGCCGGGCTCCAATATTGCCTTCCTTGAAGTGGCATACCTCGGGTTTACAGCCACTAATCATGACGCCGTCTGCGCCGCCCTGAATGGCATTGAGCACGAAAAGGGGGTTGATGCGGCCGGTGCAGGATGTTTTAACAAGGTGGATGTTTTCAGGCAGAGTGTTTTCCACCCAGTCCTGGTCTTTTTTGGCATAGAGGCACCATTGGCATTGGAAAAGAACAATTTTAGGTTGATTTTCGCTCATGCCAGGCTGCCTTTCGCGAGATAACCCCAGAGGTTATCCATTAAGGTCTGGTCCGTAAACTCGTTCGTCTGGCGAATCGATGTGGATTTGCAGACAGCAGAGCACATACCACAAGCCATGCACTTTCCAGCGTCAACTTCCGCGATGGGTATGTTACCCCGATTGGGAACACGTAAGACCTTAATGCTGATGGCCTCGTAAGGGCACACTTCAACACAGAGACCGCAGGCGATACAAGTTTGGCCGTCCACCTGGGCAGTTTGTAATGGGGTCTTCACACCTGCTTCCAAAGCTGCCTGTTTGACAGCGTTTATCACACCAGAGATGTGGATCTTCTGTGGGCAGGCAGGATAGCAAATATCACAGGCTGTGCATTGCCAGGTGGTGTCATCCGCAAAGGCGAGGGCTGTATCATCAAATACTGCTTCACGGATAAGCCGGCGAGGGTTGTAATTTGGGTTCAGCTTTTCCTGGATCATGCACTTGCTTACGCAGGTACCGCAGGAATAGCACATCAAAAGATGTTCACCTCCCGGAGTGGCCTTAACCCGTTGGGAGAGGGAATTAGTAAGGGTAGGTGCGCTCATTTGGCCTTTACCTCATTGAGCATGATTGTTTGGAAGTTATCCGCTCGATCAAAGGCTTGCTGGACGTGCGGAATATTGGGCAGCTTGGTAATGCGTTTCGCCATTTCCGGCTTCATACGCGTGATTTCATCGTGCAGCTTTTCCGGGCCAATTTCATCCAGAGATGCCTGCATTTCATTGATTACACGGGCGTATTTGTCACCTTCAGCAGCGCTAATCCACTCAACGCGGAAGCGACCTTGTGACATACCCATACGCTCAAAGGTACTCTGTAATCTGGCAGCGCGTTTGGCTCCAACAAGCTGGCCTGTAATATAGTGGCAGTCCTGTTGGTGGCAACCGGAAAAGAGCACGGCACCAGCCCCAAGGCGATAAGCTTCGTAGATAAAGTCCGAATCCATGCGCGCGGAACACATCACCTTGATGCCGCGCTCGTTCGCGCTGTATTCAAAGTGACTGGTACCTGCCAGGTCAGCACCGCCATAAGAGCACCAATGACAGCGCAGAGCCAGGATTTTCTTTTCGGGTTCTGTTGCCAGCAAGGTGCGGATTTGGGAGAGAATTTCAGCATCGGTGTAGTGCAACTGGGTAATCGTATCGGTTGGGCATTCACCAACGCATCCGCCGCAACCATGGCAATTGGCGGTGATAATGGTGGGGGCAATACCCTGGGTGTAATCGACCGCGCCATATGGGCAGGCTCGCGCGCACATTCCGCAGGCTTTACCCTGCGCGCTCAGGCACTTTTCAGGCCAGACAACGGCGACCGTTGGTTCTATCTGCCATTGAGGAGAATGCAGGATGCGCGAAGCACGGGCTGCAGCCGCTGAACCCTGGGCAACACTCGCGGGTATGTCCTTGGGGCCCTGGCAAGCGCCAGCAAAGAAGATGCCATCAGTAGGGCTATCCATCGGGCGCAACTTGGGGTGATATTCCATAAACCAACCGCCGGGGGATTGGGCTACATTTAAAACCGAGCTCATGTGATTCTGGTCAGGCTGGGGAATCGCTGCCTGATTGAGCATTACCATATCGTATTCCCGGGCAATAACCTGGCCCAGCATGGCATCTTCCCCATGTACGGTCAGATTGTGTGTATCAGGGTCTTCAGTGATCATGGCTGGGCGTCCCTGGACAAAGCGGATCCCCATCTCACGGGCACGGTCGTAAAACTCTTCATATCCTTTTGAAGGAGTGCGGATATCGATGTAGTAGACAGTGATCTCGGTATCGGGGTGCATCTGCTTGGCAAGGATGGCATTCTTGATGGAATACATGCAGCAGAAGTTGGAACAAGACGAAATGTAACGCTTGTCTCGAGAGCCCACGCAGTTGATGAATGCCAGGTTTTTGGGAGCTTTACCGTCACTGGGACGGATGAGCGCACCATGGGTTGGACCTGCCGAGTTGTTTATGCGTTCCATTTCCATGGCAGTAATCACGTTCGGGAAGCGGCCAAAACCATATTCCGACATAACAGATGGGTCGAAATGACTGAAACCGGTTGCCACGATAATGGCACCAATTTCTTCTTCAACGAATTTGTCTTCCATGCTGAAATCAATGGCTTCAAGCGCGCCACAAGCTTCCACGCATTTGTAACAATGGATGCAGGCATCCATATCGATGTTGTAGATAAGCGGAACGCTTTGGCTCATGGGTATATAAGCCGCCTTACGAGGAGCCAGGTTCATTTCGAAGGCATTGGGTACTTCAACCGGGCAAACCTTGGCACAGGCCGCGCATCCGTTGCAACGGTCCGCGCGTACGTACTTGGCTTTTTCACGCAGGGTTACCTTGAAATTACCAACGAACCCTTCAACTTTTTCAACTTCAGTAAATGCTTTTACTTGAATTAGGGGCTGACGCGCCGCGTCAACCATTTTTGGTGCAAGAATTCATATACTACAGTCCATTGTTGGAAAGGTCTTGTTAAGTTGCGCCATGACCCCTCCAATCGTCGCTTCCTTTTCTACCAGGACTACAGGTATATTTTGTTCAGCCAGGTCCAGTGCGGCATTGATGCCGGCTACACCACCGCCAATTACCAGCGCTTTCTTGGAGACCGGCACCTTAATCATATCCAAAGGCTGCAGGAATGAAACCTTGGAGATGGCGGAGGCGGTTAAATCTTTGGCTTTTTCAAGAGCGCCTTCGCGGTCATGGCCATGTGCCCAGGTGCATTGCTCTCGGATATTGGCCATTTCCATCAGGAATGGATTGAGACCGGCTTCGGCAACGCAAGCCCGGAATGTTGGTTCGTGCATACGCACGGAGCAGGCAGAAACGACCACACGGTTGAGGCCATATTTTTTGATGTCGTCTTTAATGAGTCGTTGGCCGCTATCTGCGCACGCATACATCGTTTCTGCGGCGTGGGCTACACCGGGTAGCTTGCCAGCAAATTCAACCACCTCTCCAGGAGGGATCACACCAGCGATGTTAGAACCGCAATGGCAAACATACACGCCGATGCGCAGGTCCTTCTCGTTGATGGGCTCCTGGGATGAAATTTCGATACTTTTTTCTGTCATCTGGGATCCTTGGCTTTGGTTGGAACAACAAAGCTTTCCTCAATCAAATCCTTGCGTTTCTTCTGGGCGCGCTGATCGGGGGTATTTAGAGTTAAGGCATCTTTGGGGCACCACTTAACACATTGAGGGCCATCTTCGAGGGTTTCGCATTGGTCGCACATTTCTGCATTTTTAGTGGCAGGGTTGATGGAAATAGCGCCAAAGTCACAGGCTTCCACGCACCATGCACAGCCATCACATTTGACGGCATTGACATGGATGATACCGGTATTGGCATCTTGGGAAAGCGCGTCGCGCGGGCAAACGATTACGCAAGGGGCGTTTTCGCAGGTCCGGCAGGCAATGGCCGTGATGAGCACTTCATCTACACGGACAGTGCGGATGCGGCTGCGGTAAGAGTTGTATTCACCAACTTTATTATGTGAACACACGTATTCACAGAGTTGGCAGCCAACACATTTAGCTGGATCACAATCTATATAGGCATGTTTTGAGGAAGTCGACAGTACCATGCTGCTCCTTATACTCCAATTTGTTCAGCGACATCGGCCATGCCGAGATCGATTAAATGTTGTTTGGGAATCCAACCTTCTGCTGTCCAGCCTTTGGCTTTGTAGTAGATTAGTTTGAGATAATCAAGTTCTTCCTGCGTAACATGCGTGCCAGCACTGGCGCCTTCTGTGAAGTCTTCATTTTTCCAACGCCAGGGCAGATCATCGTCCTTGGCGGTCCAGCCTTCGCGGATATTGAATGCTTTTTTCATCTCATGCGAGCGCACACCAACGGCATCCACAGCGTCGTAATCGAAATTCCAACCGGTAGTGGCATTAATGAGGGAGGCAATCGCCGGCCAAGCGCCAGCCCTGTCTGCCTTGCCAGTGAAGCAGCGGCGAATGAATTTACAGAGCGGCAAGGTGTCGTAAACGGCTGCATATTCTTCAGAGCGGGCAGCTACTTCACCACGGGTTTCGTCTACGGTGAAACGATCGGTCTCGCCCTTGATGTCTGGGTCATAGGCCGCCGAGCGGTTGTGACAGCCGCCACGGGTACCTGTGGCTAAACCAACAGAAAACGTCTTTAGCGCACGTGCATCATAGCCAGGGCATTCCAGGCCTTTGATGTTCATTGCCCAATTTTGGGAATTGGTTCCGCGTTCTTCATCTATCTTTTTCGCAGCAATGCGGGTACCTTCAGCCAAAAGGTTACCGATACCTTCGCGGTCGCGGATCATCTCGGCGACAGCTACAGCACCATCACCATTGCCAAAATTGAGCTCGATGCCCTCAGGGAATTTGGCACATTTGAAGTCTTCTTTTTTCAACACGCCACGTTCGTAGCTTTCCATCGCATACGAGATGGTGACACCCATACTCATACTATCCATGCCCGAACTATCAGAGATGTCAACCAGCTTGATGCAGGCAGACATGTCTGAGATGCCGAGATTAGAGCTGTTTGCGTATAGGCTTTCATATTCAATGCCAGTCATGGCACCTTTAAATTCACCTGTACGCACCATGGACATCTGCTCGCAAGCGATAGGGCACTGGGCGCAAGCTACAACTTTCACTTTGTAGTGTTCGTCCAAGAATTCACCGCTGACCAGATTGGCACTTTCGAAGACCCCTTGTTGATAATTGCGAGTTGGCAGCAAACCAATTTTGTTCATGGCAAGAATATTCGTGGAAGTCCCATAAATGCGATATTTTTCAGTGTCTTTGCCTTGTGCTTCTTCCGTAATGTGGAAAGACATGTCCATCAGGGTCTTGGGGTCAAAGACTCTCACGCCGGATGTTCCTCGAACTGAGAGGGCCTTAAGTTTCTTGGATCCCCAGACAGCACCATGACCGGTACGACCAGCCTGACGGCCGTCATTGGTCACATTGGCAAAACGAACAACCTTTTCACCCGAAGGTCCCAAGGTGCAGGAGCGGATTTGGTCATCGCCAAATTTATTACGGATGGCCTCTTCAGTTTCGTAGGTGTCTTTACCTAGCAGCCATTTGGCATCGAGGATAGAGACGCGATTATCATCAACAAAAATGTAAACCCAGTCTTCACTCTGGTTGTGGACAACAATGCCGTCCCATCCAGCCCGCTTGAGGGCAATCGAGAACCAACTTCCAGATAGGGAATCACCAATGAAGCCCGTCAAAGGAGATTTGGAAGCTAGGCCAAACTTACCTCCGACCGGAACAGGTGTGCCTGTGAAGATTCCATTCGCGATACAGATCGGGTTTTCAGGTCCCAATGGGTCGCACTTGGGGGTTATATTTTCCCAGCAAAGGCGTGTGGCCATGCCGCAACCCCCAATCCAAAGTTTGTACCATTCTTCGGGTTTTTCTTCCACCCAATTTTTCTTAGTCTTCAAATCAATGTGAAGAATTTTGCCGCTATATCCGTACATCACAGCTCCTTGATGAAATATTTCGCAATCTGTACCATTTTTATCATCTTCGAATATTATAATGGTTTTCTAAAATATTAAGCTATTTACAACGCATTTCGCAGGCAACATTAACAGAGGCCTAATAGCCTGGTTAACATCTCCGGTAAAGTCAATTTTACCCATTAACCCAAAAAGAATCGGGTTTTTACCCAATTCTCCTTGTTCCATAAATATGGACTGTTTAAATTTCTGAAATTCGACTAGAAAGGCAATAATTCAAAGCAGTTGGAACCTCAGACTTGCTTTAACGATTTTTCACATACTTGTTAAAGAAAGTCATGGTGCGTTGAATGGCAATCAAGAAATTATCCGTGATGTTATGGTTATCTTTTTCATAGATAAAGAGTTCATACGGCATACTTGCTGCTTCCAAATTAGCACCCAATTCCTCAGACCAAATGTAAGGTACTTGTGTATCACCTTTGGCAGCTTGAAGTTGGAGCGGCCCAGAAAGCTCGGTCAGATGTGCGGTTGGAGATATTGAGTCCCAGAAAGCGGGGTTTTGCTCTGGTGAACCATACATACCAAATAGGTCATTTGCCCAGGAACTTACACCACCCCGAAAGCTGGGAACAGTAACGGTTGGCGTGTTTGGAGGAGAGTTGGGTGCAAGTGCTGTTGCTGTGGGAGTGACGTTTCGATTCCATCGGTACACGAGAGTCGAGTAAGAAGCGACTACTCCAGACCAGATTACTCCAGCCTTAATATCCTTCGAAACGACCATGGCACGCAAGGTAATTGCACCACCCATGGAATGACCAACCATACCAATCCGCTCTGGGTCTGCATCTTCATAAGCTTTCAAAGAAGCTACTGCGTTGAGAACATCCACCATATAGTCTGGGCTGCCGTATCCGCCGCCAACAGGGCGGGGACCTTCTGATTTACCATGGGCACGGTAATCTGGTTTGAGGACGATATACCCACTTCTCGACAGTACATCCATGAATGCTATGTAATTTTCTGTGGTCGAGTAAGTGGCTGGATTGTGATAGCCATGATTCAGGACAATAGAAGGCCAGCCTGTATCAGGCTTTATTCCATTGGGAATGGCCATATACGCATAAATTTTATATCCGTCCGAGAGATACGAAACGATGTATTGATCGTAGGTGGCCTTGGAGGGCAGCGTCTCTTCAAATGTGATTTCACTGCCTGGATAAGACCAAGTTCGTTCCATTTCAATTTGAAGGGGATGCGCCTCGGTAGACCAGCCCGCAGGTGTGGGCATTGGGGTTATGGTTGGTGTGGGAGAGGTCACTTCTGCCAACGGGGAAGGTGTAAGCGTGGCAATCTCAGGTTCAGTAGGTTGAACCGCTGTTTGTATGAGCTGGTTATTGCCAGTTGAGCTGGCTGCCATGCCAATACAACTGGTAAATATAATCAATGTGAGCATCAAACTTGTAATTCTAAAAAGCTTCATTTCTGTCTCAATTTTTTTAAGATTTATTACCGGGCACCTTGTGTGCAAGGTAAGTTAGTTTCAATTGCACATATTCCAATGTGTTTAATATATTAGACAAATGTATTATAAAAGCTTTATTAGATCCTTCGCAAGCGCAAGCTTATATACCCAGGCTTTAAGGGTAAGGTTAATTACGGAGATGAAATAGGCAGAAGGAGGCTTACCGCGAAGTGCTCAGTTTGATGATGTCGCCCTTGCTATTAAAGGTCAGACGCGCAAAAGAGAGATGGTTCACTTGCTTTAAAGTGACGCTCTTTTGTAAGGTGACGAAGTACTTTTGACCTTCACCTTGTTTCTCAGGTGTGAACTTGCGCCCCTTTATTGCATCCGCAGCCAAAGTAAAATTGGTAAGTTGAGGATTAATTGCCATCTTGGCATCACCTAGATTTGGCAGATATGAATTGATGACTTTCTGAACCTGGGCTTT
>DATIUL010000094.1:0-9787 GCA_035466865.1 Anaerolineaceae bacterium
GAAACCCTGCCATACGACTGCCTTGAGATTTGGAATGGCCCTATGCGTCCGCCCAATCTACGCGCGGTGGCAGCCTGGCATGCCCGCCTGGAGCAAGGGCAAAAAGTCCCCATGGTTTGTGGCAGCGACTATCACAAGGATGCCCTTTTTCAGATACTGGGCGGGCCGACCTTGCGGGTGTTCAGTCAGTCCGATTCAGCCGAAGACATCCTGGCCGCGGTCCGTCAGGGGCATACATACGCGGTCTACGAACCTGAGGGTCCCCACCTCGAAATGCACTGCGGCACAACCCTGCTGGGAGATTCGCTCCCCTGGCGCCCGGGCCTGCAGGTGAGCTTACGCCTTGAGGGTCTGCAAACCGGGGATGAAGTGCGCCTGGTGGGCAAGGCCAGCAGCCAAATACTCTTCAAAGCTGAGAAACATGGCACGCTGGAAATGGAAATACCGGTTCCAGACGCAGGTTTTTTACGCCTCGAACTTTGGCGCACGCTTTACCCTGGCATTCCGGCTTTGCCCCTACTAATTTCAAATCCGATTTGGTTTACCTGACCTTTTTTTGGATTATCATTCAGGCATGGAAAACAGCAACTATCCATCAGGCAAGCAGATCCGTCTGACAAGCCTCTCCAGTTGCGCGGGTTGAGCAAGTAAACTCGACGCGGAGACGCTGGCGCAGGTTCTGCAGCCAATTTCAGGGCTTTTCGCCCCTTTAGACTATCCCAATTTGGTTGCAGGTCTGGATAGCCCGGATGATGCTGCCTTGTGGTCGCTCAACTCCCGGCAGGACCTTGTGGTGACCACCGACTTCTTTACCCCCATCGTGGATGACCCGGCTGATTACGGCGCCATCGCGGCTGCGAACGCCCTTTCGGATGTGTATGCTATGGGTGGGTTGCCGCTGCTGGCCCTCAATATTGCCTGCCTTCCGCCCGATTTACCGTTGGAGATTTCTCAGGCAATCTTCAAAGGCGGTGCGGAGAAAATTAAGGAATCCGGCGCGATTTTGGCTGGCGGGCATTCCGTTCAGGATAAAGAACCCAAATTTGGCTATGCCGTGGTGGGCATCGCAGAACACAAAAAGATCATGCGGAAGGGCGGGGCCAAACCAGGTGACAAGTTGTTCCTCACCAAACCCCTGGGTATGGGTGTAACCACCACCGCCATCAAACAAGATAAGGCCACCAAGGCCGAAATTGATGAAGCCGTCACTTGGATGAAGCGCTTGAATCGCTCCGCGCGCGATTTGGCGGTCAGCATCGGCGTGAAGGCCTGCACCGATATCACCGGTTTTGGTTTATTAGGGCACATGATTGAAATGGCAGAAGCCTCTAAAAGTGGTTTTATTGTGGATTTTGACCAAATACCCTTCATATCTCCAACTTACAAGTTTGGGGAAATGTGGCTTTTTGCGGGTGGTGCTTACAACAATCAAAAATATTTCAGTAAACATGTGCAAAATTTGGCTGGATTAAGTGAGTTGGAGCAGATGTTGCTGTACGATCCACAGACATCTGGGGGGTTATTGATGGCGGTTCCAGCAGAAAAAATGAAATTATTTCAGAGACGCGCCCCAGATATGGGGGTTGAGACTTGGATGATTGGGGAAATGCAGGCTGACCAAGCCTATATCTTACATTAATAAATCCTGATTAGAGAAATTATGCACAATCCGTGAAGACGATCGTTCGCCTTCATTTTAAGCAATTTAACGAATTCATCAAACTGATAAAAAACCTCCTTCAAACTTGCGCAGTAATTTCACACACATGGTGTAGACTGTTTTCTTGTCGGGCCTTTTTTTAGAAATATAGTCACAAAATTACAAAGGAAATAGAAATAAAATTGAAAAAAGCGACAATTTCGCTTCTATTAATGTTGCTGTTTATCGGTTTAGCCTCCCTGCTGACCGTCCATGAAGTGTATGCAATGCCTTGCGGCCCTCAAGAATCCGTAATTATCCAACCAGATGGCACTCAATTTGAAGCACTCAGTTGGGGTGATGAATTCGCCAGTGGCTTTGAAACTTTGGAAGGTTACAGCATCACACGGCAGGCTGATGGCTGGTGGACGTACATCACAGATATTCAAAATAACGAACAAAATACATTGAGCCGTATGGGCAGTTTGCGCGTGGGTGTGGACAACGCTCCAGCGGTGGATCTACATTTTGAGCGTAATCTCATCCTCAATACCCCGCTTTCTTTGGATACCGCAGTTAAACCCAGCCTGACAGGCACATCCCTGGCATTCCCTGATTCAGCCACTCTTGGTATTGAAACTTCTGGCACCCTGGCTGCCTCCAAAACTGGTTCGGAAAACGTGCTGGTCATCCTCGGCTATTATGATGATATGCCCCAAAGAACCCAGCCAGCTGACTTTCAGACCAAAATCTTTGGCTCCTCAAAAAGTGTAAAAGATTACTATTCTCAGGCCTCTTACGGATTGTATTCTTTGGCAGCCGCGGCTGAAAGCTTTGGCACTGCGAATGATGGCATCGTTGGCTGGGTAAACCTGGGCAAAACCCATCCAAACCCTCGCAACCAGGACTGGAACGCCACCCTCACCATTGCCACAGCGGCCATTCAAGCTGCCAACCCCTATGTTAATTTCGCCGCATTCGACAAAGATGGTAATAAAGGCCTTTCCAACTCTGAGTTGCATGTTGTGATCATTGTTGCCGGTTACGAAGCCTCCGCAGATGGCGCTGTTGCCCAACCTGCCGTTTGGGGCCACAAGTGGAGCATCAGCACTGCAGTAGTTGCCGACGGGATGACCGTCTCCTCCCCTTCCTTCAAAGGCTCCTACACCATGTTTGGCGAAATAATGGTCGATCATCCCTCCACCATAGGGATTATCGTCCACGAATTTGGGCATGACCTGGGTTGGCCAGACCTTTACGGCACTTCGGGTGCCGGCCTGGGCAGTTGGGATATTATGTCGTATGGAGGGTGGAATTCAGTCTCAGGGGATGCCTATACCGGCCAAACACCTCCCCGCCCCAATGCGTATCTGCAAACACTATTGGGGTGGATTGACCCGAATAATCCTGTCCAATTGTTGCCCGCGCTAAACATTCAAAACACACCTATAGATATTTCTACCTCCACAGCAAATCCATTCGCCATGACCCTGCCCGCTGATCCCAACCCCAGCCTATCCATCGGCGAGTTTTTTATCGTCGAAAACCGGGAAAAAACTGGTTACGATGCCAGCTTACCTGGTGCTGGCGCGCTCATTTGGCATATTAATGAGAATGTTGCCAACAACAATGATCCCAGCAACCCGCGCGTCAAACTCATTCAAGCAGATGGTGCCGATCATATGGCTACGGCTGCCAATTATGGCGATCCGGGGGATGCCTTCTGTGCCTCATCGGTGTACAAGAGTTTTGGCGTTGGCACTCCTCTTAGCAGCGTGTACGCTACTGGCGAACCCAGCAACATTCACCTCGATTTTGGAGGCGGCAGCACGGTTGGCTTTAATTCACCCATGAGTGTGCAGTCGATGGCGGTCAAAGTGACCTATTATGGCAATGTGATCGTCAATCCTGCGGATTTCCCTTATAACATCTACCTTCCTCTAGCCCAGCGATAAACCCGTTTTGCATTCTTCCCTTGTTGCTTGAGGACACGCATTTTATAATCAGGTGTTCATCCGTTTATCCGCATATAAGGAATAACAATGCCTGAAATTGACTTATCCTTCGAACTTGAACTTCTGCATGAGCGCATCTGCCCGGCCCTGGGTGACCCCACCCGTATGCGTTTGCTCTATGCATTGGCTGAGAAACCCTGCAACGTTGCCGAACTTACCGAGTTGCTGGCGCTGCCGCAATCTACTGTCTCGCGTCATTTGGGTGTGCTGCGTCATCGCAACCTGGTCCTTACCGAGCGCCGGGGAACAGCAGTTTTCTATTCCCTGGGATCTAAAAAATTCATTGAGGTGCTGGACACGCTGAGAGAAATTCTGCGGGAGCAAATCCTGGCGGAAAATCAGCTCACGGCTGACCTCAACACAAACTTAAATCTGGAGGCTATACAATGAAAGTTCTGATTGTTGGTGGAGTTGCTGGCGGTGCTAGCGCGGCCGCGCGGTTGCGGCGTATGGATGAAAAAGCAGAAATCATCATGTTCGAGCGTGGGCCTTATGTGTCTTTTGCCAACTGTGGCTTGCCCTACCATATTGGCGGCAGCATTCCGCACCGCGAACAGTTGCTGGTCTCCTCGCCTGAAAGCCTACACGAGACCTTAAATATCGACGCCCGGACCTTCTCAGAAGTCACTGCCATCGACCCTGAACTCAAAACTGTTACCGTTCACAACCTGAAAACAGATGAGACCTGCACCGAAAACTACGACAAACTGATACTCGCTACCGGTGCAACGCCAATCGTCCCCCCCCTGCCAGGCTTGGACGCTCCCGGCGTTTTTGTGCTGCACAACATCCCGGAAATGGATGCCATCATCAACTGGATGAAAACCAAAAAACCACGCAGAGCTGTAGTGGTCGGAGGTGGATTCATCGGTCTGGAAGTGGCTGAGAACCTCGTTGAAAAAGGCCTGCAGGTAGCCGTAGTTGAGATGTTGCCGCAAGTGATGGCGCCATTCGATTTTGAAATGGCGCAGTTGATTCACCAACACCTGGGGTTCCACCAGGTGCAACTCTGCCTGGGCGATGGCCTGAAGGGGGTGCAGAGTGCTGCCGATGGGTTGAAAATTGATTTGAGCTCTGGCACTTCCCTGCCGGCTGATATGGTCATCCTGGCCATTGGCGTCCGACCGGAAAACGCGCTGGCCAAAGGGGCCGGCCTCGAACTGGGCCCGAGAGGCCATATTGTTACCAACCTCCAGATGCAGACCTCCAACCCTGATATCTACGCCGTTGGCGATGTCGCCCAGGTGTTGAATTACCAGACCAAGCAGCCCACCGCGCTGGCGTTAGCCGGCCCCGCCAGCCGTCAGGCTCGCGTGGCAGCCGATCATATTGCCGGCAAAAAAGTGGCTTTCAACGGGGTCATCGGCACTTCCGCGGTAAAAGTATTTGATTACACTGCTGCCTCAACCGGCCTGAACAGCAAACAACTCGAAGCCGCCAAACTTCCCTTCTTCTCAGTCACCGTACATACCAGCAACCATGTGAGTTACTATCCCGGTGCCGCACCCATCAGCCTCAAACTGATTTACGGACCGGAAGGCCAAATTTATGGGGCCCAAGCCATTGGCACGAGCGGTGTGGAAAAACGCATCGACGTGCTGGCCACCGCCATCCGCGGGCACCTTACGGTTTACGACCTTGAAGAGCTTGAACTGGCTTACGCCCCAGCCTACGGCGCCCCTCGCGACCCGGTCAACAACGCTGGATACGCGGCAGCCAACCAATTGCGCGGTGAAATGCCCGTCAAGCAGTGGAACGAGGTAAAGGATTTGGATCCGCAAGAGTGGTTCCTTCTGGATGTGCGCGATCCCGAGGAATTAGCCCTTGGCTACATTCCCGGGGCGGTTAATATTCCCTTGCACAACCTGCGCGAGCGTCTGGATGAGATTCCCCGCGACAAGAAGATCTTGATCAACTGCCAAACCGGCCAGCGCTCTTACTTTGCGACCCGCATCCTCAAGCAACACGGCCTGGATGCCTACAATCTGACCGGTGGCTACAAAACCTACGGTTCCGCCACGGAGAACTTCTGCCAATCTGCTGAATGTGAAAGGAAAATTGTGTCTGCTGTTGCGTCTTCCCCAATCCAAAATCCAACGTTCACTACCGACATGCCGTCGGAGCCAGGAAAAGAGTACCAGGTGGACGCCTGCGGCTTGCAATGCCCCGGTCCAGTCCTGAAATTGTTTAACCAGGTGCAACAAATGCAGGATGGCGACGTGGTGACGGTCAAAGCCACCGACTTTGGCTTTGCCAGCGATGTAGGCGCCTGGGCACGCAGCACCGGCAACACCTTGCTTTCGCTGGACACCAAGGACGGCCAGATAGTTGCCCGGGTGCAAAAAGGCCAGGGCCAGCAAACGGTCGTGGCTGAAAGTGGCACTGCCATCAGCAAAGAGAAGAAAGATATGACCATGATTGTCTTCTCAGGCGAACTGGACAAGGCCATCGCTGCCTTCATTATTGCCAACGGCTTTGCCTCGATGGGTCAGAAAGCAACCTTATTCTTTACATTCTGGGGTCTGAACATCCTGCGTAAGGATGTGGCCCCCAAAGTGGATAAGAATATGATTGAAAAAATGTTCGGTATGATGATGCCGCAAGGCCCTGACAAACTTTCTCTTTCTCAGATGAGTATGCTAGGCGCGGGTACCCAGATGATCAAGGGCATCATGAAGGGAAAGAATGTAGATTCGTTGCCTGAGATGATTGCCACCGCCCAGAAGAATGGCGTGCGCTTGCTGGCCTGCCAGATGACCATGGACCTGATGGGGATCCACCTGGAAGAGTTAATTGACGGGGTAGAGATTGCCGGTGTGGCCACCATGGCCGAAGCCGCTACCGAGTCCAACACGCATTTCTTTATTTAGGGTTTTGCTTTTTGTTCTTCAACGGCGTGTCTTGTGGACACGCCGTTTTTTCTGCCGTGGGGGTGACCCGAGCCTATTTGCGAAGTTCACCCGTTTCTGGTTTGTCATCGCGAGTGATTCTGCGACTGCTGGCGTGTTAAACCCGAAGGGCTTGGGCTAATAATCTGGTTTGATTGCTTTGGTTATCCAAACACACACAACATAGATCGCCACGTTGCGCTCGCGATGACCAAAATGTAGGGGTGACCCGAGTCAA
This sequence comes from Anaerolineaceae bacterium, assembly GCA_035466865.1. GTDB lineage: Bacteria > Chloroflexota > Anaerolineae > Anaerolineales > Anaerolineaceae > Mesolinea. The sequence continues at coordinate 6,781 of DATIUL010000094.1, forward strand.
TTTTCAGAGTTCACCAGATTGTTCGGGCGGGCTTCACAAAACGGTTCAGACCACTCCCACTCAAACTAAATCAGATCGTTCCGCCCGGCAGCCTTGAGGGCTTCGACAATCTTCTTGACCTCCCCCACCTGGTCGCGGCGACAGACCAAAATCGCATCCGGAGTATCCACCACAATCAAATCCTCCAGCCCGGCACCGGCAATCAACTTCTTGCTGCCCATCACCAAAGAACCATGCGAATTTAGCAAAATTACATCCCCACGCACAGCGTTGCTATCCGCGTCCAGCGGCAGAAGCTCCATCAGATTATCCCAATTGCCAATGTCCACCCACTCCATTTGCACGGGAATGACCCCTACATTGCGAGCCTTTTCCATGATGCCGTAGTCAATTGTCTGCTTGGAAACCTGCGGCCAGACGCTGTCCATCACCTCGCGTAAATGCTTATCGGCATCCAACTCTGCATCGTTCAGGCGCACAGTACCCTCTGCCTTGTGGGCTTCATTTGCCAGGTCCAACGCATCAGCTATGCGCATTAATTGTTCATAAAGCTCGGGCATCAGGTCTTCAAACTGTTGCAAGACCGTCTTGACCTTCCACATAAACATGCCAGAATTCCAGGCAAAGCCGCCTTCTTCCAGCATTTTTTGGGCGATTTCAAGCGGCGGTTTCTCAACAAAGCGGTTGACCCGAAAAGCTTCAAAGCCGCCGAATTTGCCCATACTTTTGCCCTGCTGGAGGTATCCAAATTGAGTGGACGCAGAGCTTGGCGTAATCCCGAGGGTTACCAGGCAATCCTCATCGCGGGCAAGTTTGAGCGCCGCGGCAATCACACGCCTGAATTCTTCCGTATCGCCAATGTGATGGTCAGCCGTTAGCACGGCCATGGCGGCATCCGGGTCGCGTTCAGCCAAATGGATCGCAGCCAGGCCAATAGCCGGGGCGGTACCGCGCCCCTGAGGCTCGATAATGAAGTTTTCACTGGGGATTTCCGGCACCTGGGAAGCCAGTACCGGAATGTGCGTTGGACCAGCCACAACCAGGATGTGAGCGGGGTCAAAAAGTGGGGCCAGGCGCTCGACCGCGATCTGGAACATGGATTTATCGGAATAAAGCTTTAAAGCAGGCTTGGGGAGCCTCTCACGGGAAATGGGCCACAATCTGGTGCCCGCACCACCTGCCATGATCAACGCGTAATCCATCGCTTCCTCCGTTAGCCGTTTTGCCTTGATTATAGCGTCTTCTACTCGGCAGGGCTTGGGGTGGAGTCAATGGATCTTCAATTATGTAAAAAACGTGCAAAAAGATCTTATCCCCCGGAGGTGTTTTCTCGATTCAGTTCTTCCAACTGGTCTTTGAGGTTTTCAATTTCGCGCCAGTTTAGAGCTTTTGAATCGATAAAACCATCTTCATTCTTTATATCAACCTTGATATTGAGCTCTGGATTGTCAACTGGTGCCTTTGAACGCTTTTGTTTGGGTGTCTTTACTGCTTTTGCCTTCATGCTGCCTGCTCCTTGCCGAACGTCAAACTAATAATATTCGCTTGATTTCCCATGGTTTCCAGCGGCTGGTCAATTCTGCTACAATCTTACTCGTCATTATAAGAGTATCAACGCACCACTACAAAATATTCTCTCTACAAGATGCAGTAAATCTCTCATTAAATATATAAGTTTTCAAATGAACCTGAAGAGCAATTTAGAGGTTATTTTAACTGGTCAAACCTGGCTACCGGACCATCCCAACATGGCAGCCAACCGCCAGGCAAACCCAGCCTGGCGCAAACATCCTCGGGTAGTTCGCAACTGCCGCAGAGCCCAACACCACAGCGCATGACGCCTTCAAATGAGAGCTGCGCGGGTACACCAGCCTTTTTGGCTTCCGCGGCCACAGCTAAAAGCATACCGGTCGGACCGCAGGCATAGATACTTGTGGGTAATTCCCAGACCAGCGCGTTAAGCAGCGCTTCGGTCACCAGGCCTTTTGTGCCGCTGGAACCATCTTCCGTAGCCAGGCGCACTGTGGCTCCCATTTTGGAAAAGACGTCTGCGAAAATCAGCTGCTCTGCTGTTTTAGCCCCCAGACAGACCGCTACATCATGGCCAAGTGCCAGGGCATCCGCGGCCAGGTAGGCCAATGGAGCTGCGCCGTAACCGCCTCCAACCAGTAGGTGGGAGGTGCCAAACAGTTCAAAACCATGCCCAAGTGGACCGCGGGCCCAAAGGTGGTCGCCTTTACCCAGTTTGCTGATGGCATGGCTGAGCGGTCCAACATCCGAGATGGTGAAGGCCAATGGGTCCGCACCGGCGATGCTGAAAGGCTTTTCGCCGACTTCCGGCAGCCAGAGCATGCAGAACTGGCCTGGTTTGGCCGAGAGCAAAGGGCGGTCCAGTACAAAGGTTTGGATGTTGGGGTTCTCCCGCCGGATACTGCTGATGCGGAAACAATCAAAACTGCCCTCGGTCGGATGGCCGTGGGTGCAGGTGTTGTGGGTCAGATATGTGTTTTCTGTCATGTTCTTCTCTTGTTGGGCGAGATGCTGTGCTTGCCCTTTATGACGTCATTGCGAGCTTCTATTGCGAAGCAATCTGCTTTTCAATATCATTCGTAGGGGTGAGCCTTGCCAAGTGGCTCGAATCACCCGTCTTGGTGTTTTCGTAGGGGAGGGATAAGCTTTTTTGCGTTCCCTCCCGTGCTAATCATTATCTTCAATCCGGGCGGGAACGTTCCTTATCCCGCCCCTACCAGGGCACATAGACCACGAGCCGGGTGAGTTTCGCTTCGCTCAGATCGCCCCTACAAGGGCGTCAAAAACCAAAACACCCCTCTTCATGTCTCATTCTGAGAGAAGCGAAGAATCTTCAAATGCTAACTCTCAGCTGGCAGATCCCTCGCGACACTGGCTCAGGATGACGAGCAATAATTTTCCGTCATTGCGAGCTTCTATTGCGAAGCAATCTGCTTTTCAATATCATTCGTAGGGGTGAGCCTTGCCAAGTGGCTCG
>DATIUL010000095.1:0-8108 GCA_035466865.1 Anaerolineaceae bacterium
GCGGCCCTTCCAGGTTGTGTTGAGACCAAATATTTTCCTAAATAGTGAAACCGCAAAAACCGCCAACAAGATAATCATCTGCGGTGGATAAAAGATGATAGCCCAGGCTTGGAAGCGCCCAACGCGGCGGGTAAGCGTGAACAGGATGAGCACCCAAACCAGGTACAAAAGTGCGTAGAGTGCCAGCCATGGCAGGTTGCCAGTAAAGGCGAATTTAATGATCTGGTAGGGGACCGAAGTGAGCGAGGTAATCCAGAAGAAAACCATGAGGAATACCAGTAAGGAGGTTTTGGCCGCGCCTGAGGCCAGGTTCTTTGCCCAGCCCCGAAGCAGACTTTTGAGCCCATCGGCATACATGCGGTAGGAAATGTCTGCATCGCCCATATAAAGCTGGTATGGAATGCCGGCTTTGGTCAGCTCCTGGCCTAAAGTGAGATCCTCTATTACGCTGCCCCTGGCGATGGCATGCCCGCCCGCTTGCATATAATCGGTTCGGGAAATCAGCATGACAGGCCCGCATAAGCCAATGTTGATTGGCTTAGGCAGCCCGGAACCGTTCCCAGCGATTTGGACCAGATTGAACATAATCGAGAGCTGCTCGTAAGGTTGCTCGGTTTTATGATAAGGCTGTACGGAGAGTGTGCAGCCGCAATTGGCGTAAGCTTGCATGAGCCTGAGGATGCCATCCTTGCCCAGCCTGACATCCGCGTCCAGAAACAAAAGCAGGTCCCCCTTGGCAAGTTCCGCGCCTTGTTGGCAGGCCCAGGATTTGCCTGTCCAACCTTGCGGCTTCTTATGTAGGGAGACAAGGCGTGCCCCGTATGAGGTGGCGATTTGGGCCGTAGCATCCTCAGAGGCATCGTCTGCGACGATTATTTCAGCAGCTTGAAGGGTCTGCGCGCTCAAATCTTGCAGCAAGAGAGGCAAAACATCTGCTTCGTTGCGGGCTGGGATGATCACCGAAACAGAGGGAAAAGGGACTAAATCCTTTTTCGCGGCGGGCAATAGCGGAAGACGGTAAAAAAGCAGGGCGGTCACCGCCAGGCCAATGACGACAACCGCGAATTCAATCAGGATGATTGTTATGTCTTCACTCACTTAAGCGCTTTTTTGATCGCGTCCGCGGTAAGCTTGCCCGTGAGGATGGAAATGGGCAGGCCGGACGGGCTGAAGGTCCATTGCCCGCACTGAAACACATCTTCGATGGGGGTATTGACCGAATTGGCAATCTTAGGGAAGCGGCTTTCGGCGGGCATGACGGGGCCTGTAAAAGCCCAACCTGTTATCGCGCCCTGGGCGTTGCCAGTTTCGCGTTCGATGGTAAGCGGGGTGGAGCACATGGAGAAGGCAACGTTCTGGCGGATACCGGGGAAAAGGGACTCTTCAAGGGTCTGCAGGATTTTATCCGTGCAAAACTGCTTGAACTCGTCATAGTAGCCAGCTTCAGAGATGAGGCGCACCAGGCGGTAATCCATCAGGGAGCTAATGATGAGCCCCGTTTTACCTTCTGGCGCAAGTGTAGAATCGCGCAGGGCCGGGCAGGAGATCTCGTAGGTGGTATTGGCAAGATAATCGCTGACCCACTTGAGAATGGCCTCTTTGCCCTGGGTGGCAGCCTCCTGCCAGGAGGGAACGATGGAAAGGCCTTCGACGGTGGGGGTGTAGAAGGCGTGGGCACCACAGATATTTTCGAAGTAAGAGCGGTTCAGGTTCGAGCCGACAAAAAGCGTGAGGATGGAATCGCCGCCTTCGCCTTGTTCCGCTTGCTTGCGCTGCTTTTCGACCTGGGGGGTTTGGGGAGCATCGATGGCAGCATATAAAACTTTCTGGTCGGCAGCCCAAACCAGTTTCTTATATTGGAATTTGTCACCAGTGGCAATGGTAATTTCGTGACTGGCGGGGTCAACATGGGTAACAGCGGTTTCAGTTCTGATCTCGCCGCCACAGCCGAGCACATAATCGGTCATTTTTTTGGCGAGCGTGCCTGTGCCACCCTTGGGGTAGCGGTAATCGAGATAAAGGCCAAAGTAGCTCAGGGCAAAAAAGGTGGGCGTGTCCTTGAAAAAGTGCTGCGCAATCAGATTGATGAGGGCTTCATTATTGGTGAATTTGCGCAGATAAGCGTTGACCGGCTGATTAAGGCGCAAGGCTTTGCCGATGTTAAGTTGGTATTTTACCAGCCAGGGCAACAAGGTTTTCATCAGGTATTGCGGGTCCTGCAAATTTTCAACAAAAAGGGGGTTATCGATGCCGTAAAGCACATCCATATAACCCATGACTTTGCGGATTTCCTCGGCAATTTTGGCAACATCGGCGGCATTTTCGGGGAAAATGCCTGAGAGCATGGCAGCGTAGGTTTGCAGACTTTCGCGGGAGGTGATCCTGGCCCAATTGTTGCCGACACCGATGGAGACGGGGTTTTTGGTGCATTCAAGCTCGATGCCCAAACTTTTGAGCATTGGGAAAATGATGCCTGAGTTTTCAAAGGCACGGATACCGCCGTCGAAGGCAAAACCGTCGCGCCAAAACGTATTGACCAGGCCGCCTGTCTTGGTTCCTTTTTCGAGGAGCAGGGTGCGGTAACCGTAGCGGCTCAGATAAGCCGCGCTTGTGAGACCTGCCAGCCCTCCACCAACAACTATGGCATCATATTCTGTGTTCAAAGGGTCACCTCGTTGAGATAAGCGATAATTTCACTTATTTTAACCGCATTGTCTTCTTCTCTGCCACAAATGCAGTTGGATTCATACTCAGCCAGTTTTGAGGCATCCACCAGGGCTTTAGCCCAGGCTTTTCGGGCGCCGACAAAATTGCCGACCGCAGTGCGCCGCATGATACCCCGAATGTCAGTAGGCTCTCTTCTTGTGCAGGAAGGATATTCACAGAAGCGGCAATGCATGGCGCTGCGCATAATAGCCGCATCTGCCGGGTTGGTCCCTTCAAAAAGCCTGTCGGAGGTAAAGGGTTTTTCCACTACCCTGACGTAGTTCTGCATATCCGGCTGGAAGACAAAGGGCTGCTTGCCCAGCTTTTTGAGCAGGGCATTGGCAGCAGACAGGCCTGAGGTGGTTACGGTGGGTGTACCCGTGCCCATGACGGTGGATTCTCCGCAGCAGAAGAGGTTATCCCAATCCGTGCGGATGTGCTGCCGTTTGAACATATGCTGCCCCAACATTTGCTTTGGCCCGGCCACGGCGCCGCCGTTCTTGAGGGTGTAGCGCTCGATGGTGTGCGGAGTGGCAATTTCAGCATAGCGCACCGCTTTTCCAAAGCCCGGGAAACGTTTTTCAAGCACGCCGATGAGGCGCTGCTGTTCCTTCTGCTTCTTTTCTTGATATTCTGAACCCTTTTCAATACTCCAGCTCTCAAAAGTGGGGCCAATGGCGAGTACGGTGTGTTCATCTTCTCCGCAGAGCGTTTTGTCGTCGATGCTTAGCGTATAGACAGTGACTTCGCTCTCATCCAGCTTATCGGGGTTGCCAATGAGCATCTCAATGGGGGCGGTGCCTTCCGGGATGACTTCCTTATCAACTACGCTGTAAAGGACAACGCTCGGGTAGGTTGGCACCTGATTTTTAGCCCAATCCCTGCGGTGTGGGGTGGTAAAGGCGGGGTCCAGCAGTTTGCCGTATAGGTTCCAGACGGTGCCGGAATAGATGATGTCTTTTGTTTTGAGTGTGCGGCCATCTGCCAGGGCTACGCCGGCTGGCTTGCCATTTTCAAAGATTATAGAAACGGTCTCCGCCTCCAGCAGCATATCGCCGCCGTTTTCCTCGATGACTTTCTCAAGTTTGCCCGGCAGGAACAAGGTGGAGCCGGCAGGGTAGTAGCTGCCGCCCAGGTGGTTATCCACAAACATCACAGCAGCCAGCACGGCTGGGGCTTCTTCAACGGTGGCATAACAGTAGGTTGAGGTTAGTTTGTCAAAGAACTTGAAAATTTCAGGGTCTTTGAAGTATTTTTTTAATAAGTTTTTCGCGCTTTGATTCAGATAGCCTAAAAAGCGGATATATGAACCGGGGTGCTTGAGCATACTTTTGAGTGCGGCTCTACCATCGGTTTCATCCGCGCTGGTGTAGGTGGGATTTTCCACCATGACATGCTGGTACATCTGCAACATGTCGCGATAGAAGCGGTGGATGTTATCTTTTTCCAAAGGAAAAACCTGCGAAAGCTCATCGGCAAATTTTTCCACATCCGGCCAGAAGCGGATTTTCCGACCTTTGAAATTTACGACATAGAGCAGATCATGGCGGATGATATCAATGGGCTCTTCCAGGCAATTGAAGACAAAGCGATGGGCGTTGAAGCCCTTCTCGCCAAACCCGTAGAGCATAGCCGCGCCATTATCAAAGGTGACCTTGCCGCGCTTGAAGATGCCGCAGGAACCGCCTGGGTTGTAGCTTTTTTCAACGACAGCAACCTTTAGCTGGCGCTTTGCCAGAAGGCTGGCTGCCGTCAGGCCTGAAAGACCCCCACCGATGATGATTACGTCGTATTCCATTAACAATTCCTCAGCAATAATCAGCTATTTTTTCCTCTAAATTCAAAGACCAGCCAACTTTTCGCTGATGGCCCATACTTTTTTACCAAGGTCTCTATCCAATGCATGCGCGGCCGGTTTTTCGGGAATGGTCAGGTTGAAAAACTGGCCACTGACCGCAGCCATTTCGAGAGCTGCCGCGGCATAATAAATGGCACTGCCAGATATCGCTGTGTCCTTCAACATCCAGCGGATAAAAATGCGTTTGTAAAGCCGGTAGGACCAATCATTGTTCATGCCAATATTGGACCGTACTTCGCCGGGGTGCACCGCGTTGATGGTGACGCCGGTGCCTTTAAGTTGGTCGGCAAATTCCCAAACGGTCAGCAGTTGGGCAACTTTAGCCGCACCGTAGCCCTGCAAGCCTTTATAACGGCGCTTATCCCAATTTAAGTCATCAAGCCTTAGGCCGCCAAAACGATGTCCTTCGGAATTGATTTGGATGATGCGCGAGGGGGAGCTTTCGAGAAGCCTGGGTAGCAGAAGGCGGGTGAAGAGGAAGGAGGCAATGTGATTGACGGCGAAGACCGCCTCCATGCCATCCTCAGTAAGAATGCGGCGGGTGTTGTGGATGCCGGCGTTGTTGATAAGCACATCGATGCGTGGGTAATTAGCCAGAATCTCCGCCGCGGCCTTGCGCACATCCGCCAACCGGGAAAAATCAGCCGTAATAACATCCACCTGGCAGTGGTAGGCGTTTTCCAGTTCCTGCTTTACGCCACCAGCCTTATCGCAATTGCGGCAGACAATCACCAGGTGCGCGCCACCCTGGGCCAGGCGTTTGGCAGCCTGGTAGCCCACGCCGGAAGTTGCGCCTGTGACCACGCAAACTTTGCCATCCATGCGGGCTTCGGTGGTTTTTTGAGGCAAACGGGCGTTGACCATGAATTGCAGTTCTTCAGGCATCTTCATATTTGGCTCTCCATCAACCGAATTTGTTTTTCAGGAATCTTCGGTAAGCTTTTTTGAAATAAGGGATGCCGTTAAAGATATCGCCCCACATGTCAAAATAATCGCGTTGCTCGATAATGCGGTTGTCCTCACCAAGGGTCAGCTTTGTGCAGCCGTACATGGGGGTGGAGGGGTATTTTTTGAAGCGCATAACCATGGTCCACTGCAGAAAGGCGATGTTGCCATCCATGAGAACTTCGTGAATTTCCATGTTGAGTTGCTCGCAGCGCTTGGTGAGACGGTTACACATAGCCTTGAAATCTTCAATGCCCTCGATGCGCTGAATGCTATCCTGGAAGACGATTTGATCGGAATAGTAGGGAAAGATATGCGACCAGTCGGGTTTACCTTCTTTGTTGTAAGTTTTGGACCACAGCTCGCGGATGCGGTCTGCGGTTAGCGGCTCAATGACCGAAGGTTCGGTTTTTGTTGTGTCTTCCATTGCGTCCTTGTAACAAAATTTCGCCTGACCACCTGGTAGATGAAATCCGGAAAAATCCAGATTATTAACGTGACAATTGTATCTTAAGCGCGCCTAAAAATGATTTTTTATCGCAGGGTACATCCATATATTTATTGCTGCTAATGTCAAAAAGGCCACGCGTTGGATGTGACCTTGGATGGAAAAATTATTTTTGAATCAACGGATTTCTAATTGAGAAACACAAGTAAAGCGACTAAATTTACACCTGGGGAATCCCATTGCGAAAGCTTGCCCCAGCAATGCTGGGTTTGGCCCTACTTTAGGTTGCGATCGCGTTCTTCATGTTCCAGGGGCTCACCGGCTAACTGGACGAGTTGTTCCACCAGCAGCTGTGTTTTATAAGCTTCATAGCCGTCGGTCAGCGGCGTTTTGCGCGTGCGCACGCAGTCCATAAAATGCTGAACTTCCGCGTAGAAACCGCGCTCGGCCAATTCCGACTTCCATGAACTTGGCCGTTCGGGACCAAAAATCCTGGTACCTTCTTCATTAATATAGGTAAGATCCCGGAATGCATTGATGATGACTGACTTCCTGGCGCCGTGAATGGAGACCTTTTCCTGCCAGGCACCGGCACCCAGGCAGGCATGGATGGTGGCAATGCCACCGCTTGAAAGCCGCAGGGTGCTCACGGCGCTGCAGGGTTGGCCAGCCCTCATGGTTAGGGCTGTTTGCAGCGGTATGGGGTTGGGGTCGAAGGAGCGCAGCAAGTCGATCATGTGGATGGTGTCATCCAAATATTGGCTGAAAAGGGAGGTGTAACTGGCAAAGGGGCGGTGCTTTTCAAGCGTGATCTGTAAGATCTCATCGGTTTTGATGAGTTGCCGGGCCTGAACGTAGAAATCCGCGAAGCGCCGGTTGTAACCGACCATCAGGACGCGGCCATTTTTGGCAGCCAGGTCTGCCAGGGCTTTGACCTCCCAGGAGTGGACTGTGGCAGGTTTTTCAAGGTAAACGTCAAGACCGTTTTCCAGAAGTTCCTGCGCCACCTCGTAATGCGCGGTTGTGGTGGTTAGGACGAGACAGGCATCCGGCCGGCTGGCAATTACATCTTTCAGCTTGGTGAACCCCACAGGAATCTGCCAACGTGCCTGGGCCTTTTCGACAGACGCGGCGGATCGGCTCATGATTGAGGCAATCTGGACACCCTCCATGGTTTTAAGCAGGGGGAAGTAGGCTTTCTGGGCGATCTCTCCGATGCCGATGAGTGCTAATTTCATGAGTCCCTCCATCTATCTTGCATGCCGCTGAATTCTTCAAGCGGAAAACCATGAGCCATCGTATAAAAAGCGGCATTTGTGAGCATGTGAAAACGGTTTAATTGTAACTTAACCACCTTCGGAAGTAACTTTTGAGCAGGAGGAACCAGCCCAAAGCTTGGGTCTTGCCTCCAAAAGAAGGCTGTTAAGGAATCAATGGCCTTCCCACAACTGCCTCCCCTAAGAATGCATTGATGCAATATAATTAATCCATTCAATCTTCATATCTTCCTATAATAATGGAGGTAATTATGGATCAGATTGCACCGGTCATTCTTCTCCTGGTGGGTGTTTTATTCCTCATTATTGGTCTCATCCAAAAGATGCGTGGAAACGCGGCCTCCAGTTGGCCATCAGTTTCTGGCGTAATGCTTAAATCTGAGTTATTTGAGCACATCACCAAAACAAAGACATCCACGAACCGCATTTCCACCTTCAGCTCTTACGAACCCCTGGTTGAATATCGCTATTCGGTAAACGGGGGGATGCTGACTGGAAATAAAATCGCGATTGGGCTGACACGCCTGCCACTCGAGAAAGCCCAGGAGTTTGTGGATAAATACCCCGTTGGCGCGGCTGTGCCGGTATTTTACAACCCCAAGAACATCAAAGAGTCGCTGCTGGATGTGGCCGCGGCAGGGGCTGCACCCGCGCTTATTCTTGGGATTGTCATCGCCGCAGCTGGCGCCATCTGGCTGGCGGTAACTCTGTTCTGATCAGGGGTTGTTACAACCAAAAAGTTCTTAGTGATATTGATTTTTCTTTCCAGGGCTTGCTGCTTAGCGGATGCGCAGGTTAAGCTTGCGTGAGCGAACCGGGCAGCGGGTGAATGTTATTTCGTTGTGTAGTATTTTATGTTGCATCCAGCATCGAG
>DATIUL010000096.1:0-3765 GCA_035466865.1 Anaerolineaceae bacterium
TGCACCAAAGCATAAACTTGCAGTTTTCGTATGAACTCTATCCAAGTTACTTTCAACTGGAAGAGGAGATTCTACAGGGGCATGTCAATTTCAGCTTCTTGGGGCCTATTGAATATCTTATCGGAAGCCAGAAGGAGCTTCTGACCCCTGGGTTAATCAGCACTCATGCCGGTGTGAAGTCTTATGGTACGCAGTTCTTCGCCCATAAAGATTCCAATTTTCTAGCATTTTTCGATCCGACGACAAACATTTCCAATGCAAATGCGGCTGCAGCTTTGCGTCAATTTAATGGTACCAAAGGTTGCTTTATCAGTGAAAATAGCCTTGCAGGTTACTGGGTGCCTATGGGATATCTAAAAAGTGCCAACGTTATCACCCAGGAACCCGTCTTCACCCAATCCAGCGCGGCTAGTTTGCGTTCACTTTACATTCAAGGAATCTGCCAATTTGCGGTTACCTATTCCTCGATTAGCGATCCACGTACAGCCTCCATTGTGATTACTGATTTACCAGATCTTCTGGACAAGGTACCTATCATTTGGACATCCCCTGCTGTCATTCCAAATCGCGCGATTACTTACTCGACTAATTTGGCACTACCAATTCAGACGAAAATTTCAGAGTTCCTCATACAGTACTCGAACACCATTGAGGGGCGAAAGATAATCGGCGACGCCTTGGATTATGAAACCAATGGACTTTCCACAGTTCCGGATTCATTTTATGATCCCCTGCGCGATCTTCTGAAAGTGCAGGACCTGCGTCTTTCTGATTTGCTTGAGCAGCCATAAATATGTTGAAAAAGTTGCTTTTTTTCCTTGGGTTGATCGTACTGTTTATCCTCGCGGTCAATTTATACATTTATCTGAAAAGTTTCTCTTATGTTTTGCCGATAACTTCCATGGAGACGTTTCCGGTGGGAATTGTTCCCGGAGCCGGCTTAAATCGAGACAAAACCCCCAGTCTGGCTCTCCGTGACCGTCTGGATGGTGCAATTCAGTTCTATCAAACCAGCCAGATTAACAAAATTCTGATGAGCGGTGACAATCGCACTGAATATTACGATGAACCGACCTCGATGCGCAATTACGCTCTTCAAAAAGGGGTCCCGGATTTTGATATTGTTTTAGACTTTGCAGGCCAGCGCACGTATGACACTTGTTATCGAGCCAAACACATATTTGGTCTGGAACGGGTGGCCATCTTCACACAGACCTACCACCTTTGGCGGGCTGTCTATCTGTGCCGCTCTTTGGGATTGGATGCCTATGGCGTGGCAATCGAAGAATCTACTTACATCGCCTCAAGGTATCGGTTCTGGCTGTTTCGGGAAGTGTTCGCCCGTATTAGCGCTGTCTGGGATGTAACGGTTGGCAAACCCATACCCATTCTTGGCGAGCCAGAACCAATCTTTCCTTAGCTATTTTCTCCCCAATAGGATGAACAATCCTCCAGTGGAGTGAATCCAATAACACTGTCACCTGGCTTCAATGTAAATACTGTTTGCCCGGAAGCGGCGCGCTTGCGTGATGGCGCGTTGGTAATCTGGAAAACCTTACTGGCTTGCTTGCTGAAGTGGCAAAGACCCTTATCACTTAGCTTACCCACAATCTGTGCGGCGATTTGATCGTTGCCTGTAAATTTCCAGGAAATCACCCCTTGCCCGTATCTACCCTGAACCGGGAAATCTTCCGCAGGTGTACGTTTGGCAAATCCCTCCGTGGAAATCAAGCCTACTTCGTCTTTTTCAGAGATCACGCCAGCGCCAACCACATAGTCTCCCTCTTTGAGCTTAATAGCATTGACTCCAACAGCTACCAGACCCATGGGGCGTACTTCTTCTTCGTTAAAGCGGATGGACATTCCATTGGCGGTTGAAAGCAGTAAATCCTGTTTACCATTGGTGATTAAAACTTCAAAGATTTCGTCATCCTCGTTGGTTTTCGCAAGTGTAAAACTGCTTGCGGCAGCCCCAGGCAGTTCATTAATCGCAGTTCGTTTGATTATGCCGTTCCGGGATACCGTGATGACGTAGTGGCCATTTTCCTCCTCACGATTCATTGGCAGCCCAAAAACCGCCAGTAAATCGTCATTTTCGGCCAGAGGGGCAATCTTATGAGCCTTCGAGCCAACCTCACCGTTTTTCTGAACTGGGATTGAAAGAGAATGAATGGCAGCGGCCTTTCCTGAAGCTGTAACCAGGTAAACCGTTTGATGAGAATTGGTGCGCACCATAATCCAGGGCGCGTCAGTACCGCCTAATCGATTGGTCTGATCTCCATCCGTGCGTGAAATTTTGCCTGCTTGATCCACCTGCACCCAGAAGTTTTCCATGGGCATAACGTCTGTCTGAGTCAGCAATGTAGACGCACTTTCCCCTTCGCCCAAATGAATAATCTGGGTTCGACGGGCATCAGCGTAACGTTCTCGAATTTCTTTTAATTCTTTTATAACCACCTGGCGCATGGCCACTGGTGATTTTAACAATATCTTTAGATGCTCAACCGCCGCGTTGATCGTGGCGAATTCTTCGTCAATTTTTTTGCGTTCAAGTGAAGCTAGACGGCGCAGGGGCATCTCAAGTATTGCATTGGCCTGAATTTCATCCAATTTGAAGCGGGCCATCAAATTCTGACGGGCCTCTTCCGTAGTGGCGGATTTGCGGATGAGGTTGATAATCTCGTCGATATTCTTAAGCGCGATTTTTAATGCCTCTAAGATGTGCAGGCGTTCTTCAAAACGCTTAAGTTCAAATATACTCCTGCGTTTTACAACTTCCAGCCTGTGCTCACAAAAAACCTTGAGGGCCTGTTTGAGCGAAAGTTTGTGTGGGCTGCCATCCACGAGTGCCAGGAGATTTATGCCAAAGGTGCTATGCATTGGCGTACGCTTATAGAGTGTTTTCAACACCGCTTCTGGGTCAGCATTTTTGGCCAGGTCAATCACGATACGCATACCCTGCCGATCGGACTCATCCCGTAAATCAGACACCCCTTCCAAGGATCCATCTCGCACAATATCGGCAATTCGTTCAATCAGGTTCGACTTATTGACCATATAAGGCAGTTCAGTAACAATAATGCGCATGCGGCCGCGGGAAATTTCCTCCAATCGCGTGCGTGCACGGATTTGGATGAGACCATTACCGCTTCCGTAAATTGTGGCCAAGGATTCAGCCTTTGAATCCTGTAGAATCATGCCGCCTGTAGGAAAATCAGGTCCCTTGATATAGCGCATAAGGTCTTCAACGGTTAAATCATCCAGTTTTTCCCAGTGATCCAACATCAGGATCAGGCCATCAACCACCTCCCCAAGGTTGTGCGGTGGAATATTTGTTGCCATACCGACCGCTATGCCAGAAGCTCCATTCACCAGCATATTCGGAATCGCTGACGGAAGAACCGTTGGCTCTTTTAAAGTGCCATCAAAGTTCTCTGAGAAATCGACGGTATCCATATCCAACTGATTAAGCACTTCCATAGCCGGATTGGACAGGCGGGCTTCCGTGTAGCGCATTGCCGCAGGTGGGTCACCATCAATGCTACCGAAGTTTCCTTGACCGTCCACCAGCGTGTAACGTTCAGAAAAATCTTGGGCCATTCGAGCCATTGCTTCATAAACAGCAGAATCACCATGTGGATGGTATTTACCAAGGACTTCCCCAACGATACGGGCAGATTTCTTATGTGCCAGGTCCGGCCTTACCCCCATGTCGTACATCGCATAAAGGATGCGCCGCTGAACTGGTTTTAATCCATCCCTTGC
>DATIUL010000097.1:0-4772 GCA_035466865.1 Anaerolineaceae bacterium
TGACCCAATCTGCAACTTTGATGATATCCAGGTTATGTTCGATAATCAGTACTGAATTCCCTGAATCAACCAATGACTGCAGCACTTCGATCAGTTTATGCACATCCGCGGCATGTAAACCAACGGAAGGTTCATCCAACACGTAAATGGTCTTGCCGGTTGCCCGCCTGGCCAACTCTTTGGAAAGTTTAACGCGTTGGGCTTCACCACCGGAGAGAGTGGTACCGGGCTGTCCAAGCTTAATGTATCCCAAACCCACATCCAGCAGCGTCTGCAACTTGCGTTGGATGCTGGGAAAAGCAACAAAGAATTCCAGGGCTTGTTCAACGGTCATTGCCAGAACTTCAGCAATGTTCATACCTTTGTAGCGCACCTGCAAAGTCTCGTGGTTGTAACGGCTGCCATGGCACACTTCGCAAGGTACGTAGACATCGGGTAAAAACTGCATTTCGATGCGCAACTCGCCCTGCCCCTGGCAGGATTCGCAGCGCCCGCCTTTTACATTGAACGAAAAACGTCCTTTGCTGTAGCCACGAATTTTTGATTCCGGCAAACTGGTGAACAAGTCGCGGATATCATCAAAAAGCCCGGTATAGGTGGCTGGGTTCGACCGCGGCGTGCGTCCAATGGGTGATTGGTCAATATTGATAATTTTGTCAAGAAACTCCACGCCCTCGATGCGTTCAACTTTTCCTGAAGAGGTGTGTGCGTTCATGAGTTGCCTTGCCAGGCTGCCATAAAGAATATCCACCAGCAGGGTGGATTTACCCGAACCGGAAACGCCGGTGATGCAAACCAGTTTGCCCAACGGAATATCCACGGTCAGGTTTTTCAAGTTGTTTTCTTCCGCGTTGACAATCCGCAGGAAGTGGCCATTACCTTCGCGGCGGGTTTCAGGAATTGGCACAAATTTTCTACCGGAGAGGTATGCACCGGTAATGGATTTTGGGTTGGCTTCAATATCGGCCGGGCTGCCTTCGGCTACCAATTCGCCGCCATGTTCGCCAGCGCCAGGTCCGAGGTCCACTACCCAATCCGCGGAACGAATGGTTTCATCGTCATGTTCAACAACTAAAACTGTGTTGCCAAGGTCTCGCAGGCCTCGCAGAGTGGCCAGCAATTTGCTGTTATCCCGAGGATGTAAGCCAATGGATGGCTCATCCAGCACATAGAGCACGCCCATTAATTTAGAACCTACCTGGGTGGCCAGGCGAATGCGCTGGGCTTCGCCACCTGAGAGCGTTGCTGCTGAACGATCAAGCGTCAGGTAATCCAGGCCGACGTCCACCAGGAAGCCCAATCGCGCGTTGATTTCCCGCAGGATGCGCTCCGCGACTAAACGGTCACGATTTACCAGCGGGCTGTCTTCGGATGCCAACTCTTCCACCCAATCGTGGGTTTTTTGAATTGGCCAGGAGGTGACCTGGATAATGTTGGAGTCAGTAACAGTAACGCCCAGGGCTTCTTTGCGCAAGCGCTTACCGTGACACTCGGGGCAGGGGGTTTCTTTCATAAATTCATTGATGCGCGCACGGATCCACTCAGAATGGGTCTCGCGCCAGCGGCGCTCAAGGTTTCCGATGATGCCCTCAAAAGCTGTGGTAAATGTGCTCTTTCGGCCGCTTCGGCCTACGTAATCCACCGGTATCTCTTTGCCCTTGGTGCCATAAAGCAAGAGATCCATCTGCTCAGCAGTGAGTTTACTCACCGGTTCGCTTAAGCTGAAACCGGAATACTTGGCCAAGGCGCTCACAGTTTGCCAGTAATAGCCGCCTTCCTCTCGAGGACCATTCCATTCCAGAACTGCAATAGCTCCCTTGTTGAGGCTTACTGATGGATCTGGGATTAGTAATTCAGGGTCAATCTTGAGCTGGCTGCCAAGGCCCTGGCAGGTTGGGCAAGCGCCATGTGGTGTATTGAACGAGAATGAGCGCGGCTCAATTTCCAAAAGTAGCGAGCCGTGTTCCGGGCAAGCCAAACTTTCGGAAAATGGGGTGTCTACGGGGGGGTCAAAGCTGATGTTTTGAATGGTCAGATAGCCATCGCCAAATTTTAGGGCAGTTTCCACTGAGTCAGTCAAGCGGGAGATGAATGCTGTTCGATCAGATTCGTTTTCCTCATGATGGATGACAATGCGGTCGACAACCGCCTCAATGGTATGTTTTTCGTAGCGTTCGAGCTCAATTTTGTCATCCAGATTGTAGATCAGACCATCAACACGCACGCGGGTGAAACCTGATTTTCCGATGTCGTCAAGAACAGCCTGGTATGTACCTTTACGGTCCCTGACCACGGGTGCTAAAAGTATCAGGCGGGAGCCCTCCGGCATAGCCAGGAGAGTATTAACGATTTCTTCCGCGCTCTGTTTGTGCAAAGCTCGGCCACAAACCGGGCAGTGGGGGATGCCTACACGCGCAAAAAGTAAACGCAGGTAGTCGTAAATTTCTGTGACCGTTCCCACGGTTGAACGCGGATTGTGCGATGTAGCTTTCTGGTCGATTGAAACTGCCGGGGAGAGACCTTCGATTGAATCAACATCCGGCTTGTTCATTTGCCCAAGGAACATGCGTGCATAGGAAGAAAGGGATTCAACGTAGCGGCGCTGCCCTTCCGCAAAAATTGTGTCAAATGCCAGCGAACTCTTGCCCGAACCCGATAGGCCGGTCAGGACTACAAATTTGTCTCTGGGAATTTCTACCGTAATGTTTTTCAGGTTGTGCTCGCGGGCACCAACCACGCGTAAATTATCTCTGCTCATGAAAGTCTCCAACCTGTAATTATATCGAAACTGAACCGCCCGAGTCCAACGGTATCAAGTTCATCTGCGTATGTAATAATCCAGCTGATTGGGTTTAGATTATATGTTCTATTATAATCTGTTTTTTGGAATATGCGAGATGGAATAATGAAGAATTAACTAAAAGCTGCTCCACCTTCGTTTTTTGTCATGCGCGTCAAGATCCCACTGGCTGGGAAGCCCAGGATCATTGGCATCCAAAATGAAACCAGGCGGTAACCGATAATCACGACCGCACTGACTTCTCCTGGAACGCCCAAGCTTTTAAAAATGGCAGCCATGGAAGCTTCAATGACGCCAATGCCACCAGGGAAGAGGAAAGCGATTTTGGCAATCAGGTAGGGGATACCGTAGCCAGCGAAAAGCACACCGGGGTTTACCTGGTATCCAGCGGCTACGAAGAAAAAGTAGAGGCAGAGCATGTCAAACCCGATGTAGATTGTGGCGCCAAGCAAGGGTTTTTTCCAACGGCCTTTGCCAAGCGCTTTCCATGTACCGATGAAATTAGTCACTAAATCGTAGGTTTTTTCGGGGTCGTAGGGTTTTTTCTTCAGCCGCGCCCAGTACCAGAGCACCCAGTTAACCACATTAAAGGCTGCTTTTGGAAAGTACAGGGCAATCAAACCACTGAAGGAAAAAACGGCCAGGATTATCAGAAAAACAATATATTCAAACAGGTTTGACTGTGATAACTTCTTCATAAAAAAAAGGACGGTGATGCCAATAATCGCAACAGCTTCGATGACGCCGTTGAGCAGGATGGAAGGCAGCACTCCGGCCATCGTGGCCGTAGATCGGTCAGCGCCATTCTTGCGCATGAACCCGAAAGTTGTAGCTGAGGCCCCCACCCAACCACCGGCCACCAAACCAATACTGGCTGAGGCCAGGGCAATCAAAGCTCCCTTAACAATTGAGAGAGTTTTGTTGTTGATGGCCATGATGGATGCTAATGTATAACCATAACCAAAATAACAGCCTACTTCTGCCAATATGGCCAGCAGGGCTGCCCACCACGTCATCGATTCAACAATGCTCATGGCATTCTGAAGATTACCGATGCGCGGCAGCAAGACGTTTACCGCCAACCCCAATACCACCAGGATAAGCAAATAGCGCCAAACTTTCTTTTTGCTCTTGGGGGTAGGGTTTTCTAACGCGTCCATTTGTCTGCGAGGTTTTATCAATAGTTGAAACGGTCTGCTGATATCCATTTTAGTATACCTTCATTGGAAAATGCAGGAAGCGTGCCAGTACAACTTGAAATACCAAGTTTCTGGAAATCAAAACGTCATTTTCAGTAAACACTCGGGAATTGGATATCCTGTAATAGGGCTTTCTTTACCGAATATAAATGCATCTCAAGTAGAATTATCGGAAATATCCCAGGAGGTATCATGGTTCAGCTGGAAGCCGCAGTTCACAATCAATCCAAGACTCTTACCCCAAAAACTCGCGTAGCATTTGGATTTGCCGCCTTAGGTATGGCTGTCATCGGCGGAGTTTATACGGCGATGCTCACCAAGTTTTTCCAGGATAATATGGGCTTGGATAAAAAATGGATTGGCATCGCCATGATTATCTATGCCATCTGGAATGCGTTTAACGATCCAATTTTTGGAGAAATCACCGACCGGACCAAACACCGCCTCGGCCGGCGGGTGCCCTATTTGCGTTATACCGCGCCTTTTTTCGCAATCACATTTGCCGCTGTCTGGCTCTGCCCTGAACATGCCGGTCAGGTACTTAAATTTGGCTGGATGCTGATTACCATTCTGGCGTATGATACCTGCTACACGATTGTCGGGCTTGTCCACGGCACTTTTATCCCTGAACTATCTGAATCTGATATGGAACGCGGAAAGCTCTCCATTGTATCTTCCTTATTTGGTTTGCTCGGGACCTTACTGGCTTTTGTTATTCCTGAACTAGTTCGCCCTGGTGGAACAGGCGACAGCATCACACTGACGCCTTTCCG
>DATIUL010000098.1:0-2007 GCA_035466865.1 Anaerolineaceae bacterium
GTTGCTCTTGCCAAAGCGGACTTCCTCAAATTCTGCCCGATCAAAACTCTTGATCAGTTCCGCGCCGGCAATATTTTCCTGCAGAACGGTGTTCATGCGGTCCAGTTTTTCCTGGACATCTCTAAAGGCTGGTTCCATGCGCAGGCTGAAGTAGACCACCACGCCCATCGCCAGCAACATGACTGGCACCACACAGATGGCCAGCTGGGGGGCAGTGATAAACATCATCACCACACTGCCGACCATCATCAGGGGACCTTTAGCCCCCATGCGCACGGCCATGTGCACCAGGCGCTGCATGGCAGAAACGTCGCTACTGATGCGTACCATTAGCTGCCCGGTCGAGTAATTATCCAGGTTGCCATAAGAAAATCCTTGAATTTTCATGAAGAACTGCTTGCGCAGATCCCGCCCCACCCCTTCGCTTACACGGATGGAAGTGAGGCTGCTGGCCACGGCCAGCGCGCAAGAGATGACGGAGAGCCCGAGCATCAGCCCGGCGGTTTGCAGAACGATCGTGAGGTTACCTTGCCGCACACCCTGGTCAATGATCTGTTGGATCAGGCGCGGAATCGCCAAATCTGCTCCGATTTGGGCAACGATCAGCACCAGGGTGAGAATTGTCAGTGTTTTATAAGGTTTGAGTGTTTCCCAGAGGGTCTTTAGAATGCGTTTCAAGCGGTGCAGGCTTCTTTCAAATCTAGTTTGTGCATATGCCCTCCAACCCAGTTTGAGTGGGCAGAAAAGCCTGATGCAAAATGCTTTGGTTGGTATGATGGTGGGATTAATTGTGTGTCCCTCTATTTTACTCACATGAAGGCAGTTTTTATGATTATTGCACCCAATTTTTCAGTTTTTTGGTTGGGGGAATATGAAATAAAGGCCTGAACGTTGCGCTCGCATCTCCCATTGCGAACCAATGATGCGAGCAAGTTCGGAAATCCGGTCCCACTCGATTTTCTCTCTTTTCAATTGTAGGGAACGATGAAAACCGTTCCGGGGTTTTTCCCACAAGTCATTAATTTGTCCCTCAGAATCCAAAGCATCTTCTAGTTGCCAGTTGCATCTGGCACATCCTTCGGCGGGGTCTCAGGATGACAACCCAGGCGAGGCGTTGCGCTTACCTCAGCCCCTTCGACGAAACCAAAAAATGCTGAAATACATTTTTGTGGTCCTTAATGGTGAGAAGCAAGAATCCATCCTAGCAAGCCACGGCCGCGTCTGTTCATACGGCAAACCATATGCAAACCTTTGACAGATATTTCCAATCTGCCTCCACATCAGCAATAATGAACTCACTAAAACAAATATGAACGGAAAGGTTTTCCCCTACATGCCCACAAAAATCGCCCTAGTTACTGGTTCTTTAAGAAAAGATGCCAACAGTAAACGCCTGGCAAAAGCTTTTGCTTCTCTATTTCCGAAAGAATATCAAACTTTTAACCCTGAAATCGGTCATTTGCCGCTTTACAATCAGGACTATGATAATTCCCCAGACGAACCCGAATCCTATGCTGACTTCCGCAAGGAAATTGCCAGCGCGGACGGTGTCATCTTTATCACTCCCGAATACAACCGCGGATTACCCGCTGTTATGAAGAATGCCATCGACATTGCTTCCCGCCCCTGGGGTAAAAACGCCTGGAACGGCAAGCCCGCCGTGGTTATCAGCAGCTCAGGAGGCGTGATGGGTGGCTTTGGTGCCAACCATCAGCTGCGTCAATCGCTAGCTTTCCTTAATATGCGCGTTCTGGCCCAACCGGAAGCCTATATCGGCAAAGCCCAAACCCTGGTTGACGAAGATGGCAAAATTCTTTCTGAGGACACTCAGAAATTTTTCCAATCCATCGTGGATGGTTTTGTTGAATTAATCCAAGATTAATCCTTGAAGCCTGACTTACAAAAAAGCCAAAGCGATCTGCTTTGGCATTTTTGTTTGCGTATATTGTATTTTTGAGCGCTACCCGGGCACTGGCACCGGTAAATGGCCCCATTATGCTCATCCAA
>DATIUL010000099.1:0-2761 GCA_035466865.1 Anaerolineaceae bacterium
CTCCAGTTCGGCTGAAGGCCCCCAATCGCCCTCTCAAAACCTCATAAACAATCCGCCTTCATCGGGACAAACAAGCAATAGCGCAGCTTCTGAACCAACTGCAGCTATAAAGGTTATCGCGCCAACAGCAACTAAACGAGCAGCACCGACAGCAACAAGTGAACCGGCACCAACGGCAACAAAGAAACCAGCACCCACCCCAACAAAGAACCCTTGTCCAGGATCTATGCCATTAAGGTTCAAGAAAGGCGACACTGTTCTTGTTGACACCAATCCTGATCGTTTGATTGTCAGGTGGGATGGCGATGTTAACGCTAACGAGGTTGTCAGAATTTGTTTCGATTCCGTTGTAAAAATTGTGGACGGCCCGAAATGTTCTGACAATTCCAACTGGTGGTACATCGAGGCTCCTGCAGGCACAATGACCAGTAACTGTGCCCAAGGCAATGGATCGCGCCTCAATAATAGTGTAAACGGCTGGGTTCGTGAAGGGGGTATTGATTTCAGGGACGGCACAAACCACTACTTCCTGGTGCCATTGCGTTAATGAGTCATATTATAGGGAAGTAAATGATTTTAAGGCGTCCATAATCCCCAGCTTTGCTCTGCGAAATGATTTATTGTTGAGCGAGAGTAAAATAGGATGATTTACTGAGAGAACCATAATTCCTCTCATTGGATTATTTTTATGAAAGGTGACTTGTTCTTTGTGAAGAAAAAGACTCTATTAATACAATTCTTAATCTTGATAGGTGTTATCGTTTTCTTTGTACTAGCACTAACCTATTTTTCACCAAAATTGCACAGCAAAGCAACTGAACAGACAATTGAGGCAGCGGTAAAAACAGCTGTCCGTCTTTCAGAAATTCCGCTCCCAACCGAAATGAGGGTGCCCAGTATTACCCCAACCTCGACTGTAACCCTCACACCAATCGCATCTGCCACCTTAACCCCGACCACATCGCCAACTCCAGAACCTACTCTGGAATACACTGGGAAAGAGATTATTGGTTACACCGCTGGTGACAACGCATTAAAAGTGTATCGTTTTGGCAGGGGTGAACATCCTTACCTGATTATTGCTGGAATTCATGGGGGTTATGAAGCAAATACTGTCTGGTTAGCAGATGAATTAGTAGAGTATCTATCAAATTCGAGTTACTCGGTTCCTGAAGACAAAACTCTTTATATTCTGCCAATGTTCAATGCCGATGGATACTATCAGGACCACGGTCCCGATGGGAGGGCAAATTCTACTAATACCGACTTGAATCGAAACTGGGATGCCAACTGGAAGAAAGTTTGGTATGGGCCTAATTGTTGGAATCGGCGTTACATTACTGCTGGAACTGGACCCATGTCGGAACCTGAAACTCAAGCTCTTGCTGATTTCGTTATTACAAGAGGAATTGAAGCGATTATAAGTTATCACAGCGCAGGATTAGGGATTTTCTATGGCGAAGGGGTTAACAACAACGCCTCTATCGAACTAGCCAGAGCGATCTCTCTTGTTACCCCTTACGCTTTTCCACCAAATGGGGGAGTCTGTGAAATGACTGGACAATTTGCAGACTGGGCATCCAACAATGGTATCGCGGCTATCGATATCGAGTTAACTAACCATACAGATACTGACTTTGAGATCAATGTTCGGGTACTGGATAAGTTTCTTAATTGGCCGGCTGTTGGGGAATAAATTCTGCTTTCAAGCCCTTTAGAGTGATGAAAGATCCGAGTACCTTTGGAAAATACAAGTATTGACCTCCAAATTATCCCGTTATCAGGATGATTTGCTCTTGGGGATGGCTGAGCCATTCGAGTCCATCCTCGAGTACCAGCACATCTTCTTCCAGCCCTATGAAGCCGTAACCGGGAACCGGCACGCCCAGTTCCAACGTGAATACATTTCCCGCTTCCACCTTGTGATAAGTGGATTGGCCGTAGCGCGGCCAGCGCGGCCCAAGTAGGTTGCCGCCATCGTGCACAGCCCGTCCGAGGCTATGGCCGGTGGCGTGCTGAAATTCCGCATGTCCAGCCGCGATGATGTAATCGCGGGCAGCCTCATCAACCTTCCAACCTTCCACGCCAGGTCGTAGAACAGCAGCCGCGGCCATGATAGCCCCGCGCACATCCTTAAAAACCTTCTGCACCGCAAGGGGCACCCCGCTTTCCCCTGGCCGTAATACATACCAAACCCGCTGCATATCCGAAACGTATTCGTTCTGGCGCACGCCCAGGTCCATATGCACGAGCATCCCTGCTTCAACCTGGCAGCGCGCGTCGGGTAGGGTATGGCCGGCAACCGAAGCCGCGCCAACCGAGATATTCGGGCAAGGGTCCCAGCTGGCGGAAAGGCCTCGCTTGCTCATCAAACCCTGCACCATGGTGTAAAGTTCTTCCTCGTTCATGCCTATTTTGATGCTATGGCCAATCTCATCCACAATCTCCTCGGTCGTTTGGGCGGCAGTGCGGATGCGTTCCACTTCCGCCGGGGTTTTCTGTCCCCTCAAAGAGCGCACAAGGCCCTCCGAACTGACCAAACGCTCAGTGTAAGGGGTGCCGGCAAGCCCATTTTTCAGACTCAGCCAAGTGCCGTGGCTCAACCCATCAGCTGACACATCATGTTCGGAGTAATTGAGGGCAATGCTGGTCGGGTTCAACCTTTTGAGCACCTGCAGTAAAGGCGGAAAGAAATCTTCGTCATAGGCGATGACTTCGTTGTAGCCGCCCATGCGACGCACATTCTCGGCGTCGAAGCGCC
>DATIUL010000100.1:0-2914 GCA_035466865.1 Anaerolineaceae bacterium
TGACTTGACCAATTTGGTTAGTGAGCGAGGTGGGTCCTGAAGAGCATCATAGGTGTGGGAGCGCTTCAGAACGTGGACGACATTGCATCCATTTGAAGCATACAGTTGGTTGACCATTTCCGGAAGGAGTGTTTCAAAAGCCTCTTCTTTTCCAGGTGTGACCTGGAATACTTTTACATCTCCAAAACCTTGCATGCCATCCTCCATGATTTCCATGAATTGATGTGCAGGAACTGCGCCAGATTTTTGGTTTTAAAATCGGGATATGTGAAATAAGTAGGAATCTGTGAATGTGCCCTACTCGGAAATTGCCAGGCCACTATGGAATCCCAGTCTTAACGAAGCTCGGGGAGCCCCAGGAGAAAATTAGGTTACTGGTTTGCGTCGTTGAGCGATTTATTGCGGTAATAGACATCCGTGCGGCGTTCCCAGCCCTGGGACTCCCAAAAGTCATTTCCAATTTCATTGCTGGCAAAAACCAACAAACCTGCCTTGTGGATGCCCTCAGCTTTTAAGGCAGTGATGACATGATTGAGCAAATCCTTACCAATTCCCTGCCCACGCAATAAAGGCAGAATCGCAGCATGATAGATATAACCTCGCCTCCCGTCATGCCCAGAAAGGATCACCCCTACGATCCGGCCATCAATTTCAGCTACGAAGCAGGTGTTCGGATTGCGCTTTAGGAATTTACTAATTCCATCCTGGCTGTCATCCAGACTGCGCATGCCCATGCCCTGGATACTGCCCCAAAGCTGGGAAACTGCTTCGTAATCCTCAATCTGCATTATGCGTATGCTGAGATTTGCCATCTTCGCTCCAATCTTCAGGGACTTATTATAATCACCGTGCTCGTGAAGAGGATAAACCCTTAAGGGTATTAGCAAAGTTCGGCAAGGCTAACCCTATCTTACATGTGAGGCGCATCCGTCTTTATGGGTCTCCTCCGTTTGGACGCCGAAAAGGCAGAACAAAAAAGGAGGCGAAGCCTCCTTTTATTCTAAAAAGCGATCAATAAGATCGACGAGTGCCTGCTAAATCATCCCGTAGCGTTTGAGTGCTGTATTCAGGATCATATTAACAAGTTCCGTGTGATGGATCCCAGCGGCTTCGCCTTCAATCACCAGATCAGAAATGACCGGGCTAAGACCGGGCAGAGGATTAATCTCCAGGATATAAGGCTTGTTATTGTTGTGCACATCCAGGCGGAAGTCCACCCTGGCACAGTCCAGGCATTGGGTAACACGGAAGACAGCCGCCGCCAGCCAATTCAGGTCTTCAACCATGCTTTTCTCAATTGGGGCCGGGCAAAGATATGTCAGGTCAGCAGCCAAATCGGTCTTTAACCGGTTGGCATAGACGCCATCACTGGCGATGTAATCCTTGAGGTCCACTTCCATGGGGGGCAGAAAGGTCAGTCCAGCGGTGTTGCGTGGCGCATCTTCATCTTCCGGAAGACGGTTGGCAACTGGTCCGACCAGGTTTCCAACCATGCCAAGAGTTATTTCACGGCCTTCGATGAAAGTTTCTACCAGTGCGGGCTGTTTGTAACGACGAATAATCAACCTCAATTGTTGGCGCAATTCATATTCATCATGGACGATGGATTGCAGGCTTATGCCCATACCTGTGCCTTCACGGCTGGGTTTGACAAAGAGCGGGAATTTCATACCTCCGTCAAGTTGCTCGTCTTCTCGTTCGAACGACTGAAAATCAGGGGTGGGTAAGCCGTGCCAGGCCAAGATGCGCTTGGTCATGGGTTTATCCAGTGTCAATGCCAGGCAAAGCACCTTGGAACCGGTATAGGGGATTTGCAGCTTCTCCAAAATGGCCGGTATCTGGGCTTCACGTGAATTCCCGAAATGGCTTTCAGAGATATTGAAGCAAATATCCGGTTTGTAACTGCGAAGTGCATCCACGATGAATTCATCTGCTTCCAGAAATTCCGCTTCGTGCCCCGCGGAACGGATGGCATCCCGGATTGAAAGTACAGTCGATTCAGAATCCAGATCGTCCCATTGGTCGTCCGCCATTTCATCAAAATGGGGGGCATTGACCTTTAAATTTGCCAGTACCGCTACGCGGAAATTTTTCATCTCAGTTTCAGTTCTCCTCAGTTGGAAGATATCGGAAATGATTATATCTTTTATGTCCCAACTCAACAAAAAAAACCTCTATTACAGAGGATTTTACTAAGTATTAACAATTGAGAGTCCGCTAAGCCTGGTTCGGCAGGCTGGCCTGGAGGATTTCGTTCTCTTCCATTTCTGCCAGTTTGATTCCTTCACCTTCATTAACTTTTGAAAGCAGATAAACCCCAGAAATAAAGAAGACGATCAGGCTAACGATGGAAAGGCGCGAACCTTTCATGATAGTGCTGACCAATCCAAAGAGCAGAGGTCCAACGGTGCCAGCCACTTTTTCGCTGACCGAGAAGAAGGAGAAGAATTCAGCCGATTTGCTCCTGGGAACCATCCTGCCGAAGAGAGAGCGGCTGAGTGCTTGTGACCCACCCTGGACGGTAGCAACCAAGAAGCCCAGAAACCAGAAATGCCATTCCTTGGTCATAAAATAACCAAAAATGGCAATAACTGCATATACCATGATAGATAGCATGATCGCGCGCTTGGTGCCCATTTTCTTACCTAATCAGCCGAAGAGAAGCGCGAAGGGAATGGCCACAAACTGAACCATCAGCAGCGTTCCAATGACAGTTGTATCGCTGAACTTCAGTTCCTTGCCGTAGATTGAAGCCATGAAGATGATGGTTCCGATGCCGTTGTTATAAAGCCAAAAGGCCAGGATGAATTTGAATAATTCCTTGAAATGCTTGATTTCACTGAAGGTATGCCCTAAGCGGCTAAAGGCCACCTGGATTGGTTTGCGGTTCACCTCGTTGCTTTGGACCCTGCGA
>DATIUL010000101.1:0-2557 GCA_035466865.1 Anaerolineaceae bacterium
CCACTGAATTTCATCGTACAGCTCCCTTTTATTTCTATGCACCAGTCATTGCGGGGACCTTTTTTGCCTGGAGTTTACTGCTACCGGAAGCCATTGTCATAGCCTGGCAGAAAAGGAAAAGCTGGTCCCGCGCTGATCGTCTCTTTGTCGTCTGGGCCATTGTCGTCGTGCTGTTTTTCTCGGTTTCACAATCGAAATTGCCCGGCTATATTCTTACTGCTGTGGTCGCTCTCGGCATCTTGACTGCGCGTGTTTTTGCAAGGGCATTGAACAGCAATGCAGGGCGAGCGGCTCGAGTTGTATGGCATGGAACGATGCCTCTTCTGCTATTAAGTACAATAGCGGCTTTATTGTTGGGCATCATTGCTTTTAATCCTGACATACTCAAAAGCAGACTCGCGTCTAAACAGGAGATCTTTGATCTTTTTATACCCACGTTTCTGCCTATTGCATTATCGTTTGGTATTGTTACACTTCTTTCGGCAGTTGCCCTTTGGACTCGTAACACTCGACTGATATTCGCCGCCTTCATAAGTTTTCCTTTACTTTTACTTACCGTGAATTTTGATCTTTTGGCGCTTTATGCACAGACCCGCTCAGCGCGTAGCCTGGCAGAAAACATTCCGGCAGCGTTACCTCCAGCAACCGAACTGGTTTGCCTGGAATGCCTGCCTCATGGTCTGCCATTTTATCTCAAGCGGCTGGTGACTGTCTTAACACGTGACGGCAAAGAACTGACTAGCAATTATGTAATATTTACACTTAATTCCGGTAAGCCCTGGCCTGAGGGTGTAGTACCTATTGCGGAATGGCATCAATGGCTCGTCACTCGCACTCATCCGATCTACCTGCTTGCCAAGAAAGACCATTTGCCGCAACTCAAGGAAATTGCACTGGAGCGTGGCGTTGAGGTAGTGGATCTGGGTTCTAAGTACTGGGCGATCTTACTGCCCACTCCAGCAGGGAATTGATATGTGCGGTATTTGTGGTTTGGTTGTTCCTGCGGGGATGGCGGAAGGGAATTCGATGCAGCAACAGGTTAACAAGATGGTTGATGCGTTGATGCATCGAGGTCCCGATGATACCGGGATTAACGGCTATCAATCGGCACTCTTTGGGATGACCCGGTTGGCTATTCGAGGTTTAAGCGACGGCAAGCAACCGATTATTGACCGAGACAGTGGGGTCATGATGGCCTGCAATGGCGAAATTGATAATCATCTTGAGTTGCGCGAGTGGTTGCTTGAGCGTGGGCGAACAGTTGAGCAGAGTACCGACGTTGCGGTCATTCCCGGTTTGTACCTGGAACTTGGCGATGCTTTTGTGGAACGGCTCAAGGGAGCCTTTGCTATTGCTATCTGGGACCCGCGTGAGAAAAAATTATTACTTGCCCGCGATCGGGCTGGCGAAAGACCACTTTTCTACTCAATCAATGACGGCATCGTTGCTTTTGCCTCACTAATTGCGGCATTAGTATCGCCAGGTTCACACGCATATAACATCAGCGCGAATGCCGTTCACGGTTATTTGCAATCCGGCTTTTTTGTCGCTCCTGAAACCCCCTTCAAGAACATTCAAAAAGTATCGCCTGGAGAGGTGCTAACGATAGATAGCATTGGCATTCAACGCAGACGTTACTGGTGTTGGAATGCAGTGCAGACGAGCAAAAAGGTAGGCTCTTTGGACGCGTTCGACGAAGTTTTTCGGGCGTCAGTGCAGAGGCAAAGCGAGGTCGATGTCGATTTTGGCTTGTTTTTAAGCGGCGGCCTAGATTCTTCTTTGATTACGGCCGTAACGCGGTCCATTCGCCCGGAAAAAACACTCAAAGCCTATAGTCTTCGATTCAGCGAGGCTTCCTATGATGAAGGGTATTATGCTGAGCAAGTGGCAAACACTTTGGGAGTCGAATTTATTCCGGTCTGGGTGCGTCCCGAAGATTTTCCGCCTACCATTGCCAAACTGGTTCGGCAAGTTGGCGAGCCGCTCGCCGATCCAGCCTGGGTGCCTAGCGCACTTCTGGCCAGACGTGCCGCCCAGGATGTGCGTGTAGCGCTGGTTGGCGAAGGTGCGGATGAACTTTTCGGTGGTTATCCAACTTACTTTGGTGCAGGGCTTGCCGGGTATTATGCGCGGCTTCCTGATCCAGTCAAAACATTGATTCGACGAGTGGTAACAAGCTGGCCGGCGAGCGATAAGAAAGTGACGATTGCCTTTCTGCTTAAGCGCTTTATTCAGGGCGACGACCTTGATTTTCTTGGTCGCCATATACTCTGGACGTCCTGCATTTCACCAGCGATTTTAAATCGCCTCGGTGTAACGCCGCCATTGCTTATGAAACCCGGCTATTTAGCTTCTGAAATGCTGGATCAGCTTCAACAACACGATCTGGAAACTTCGCTGGCGGAAGGCTTATTAACCAAGGCAGACCGTGCCAGTATGAAATCTGCACTGGAACTACGTGCGCCCTTTCTTGATCAGGAAGTCATGGAATTCGCAGCAACTCTTCCTGAGAAAGAGCGCATCCATCGATTACAAACAAAAGTTTTTTTGAAGCAGT
>DATIUL010000102.1:0-2064 GCA_035466865.1 Anaerolineaceae bacterium
GCCCATAATGAAATCGATATTGCCCGCCCAAAAGAAAACGCAAATAATACTGGCTTCATGCGCATCGAACGCGATTGGGTCGACAAGTATATTGAGAATGGTATGGTTGATGCTTATCGCGAACTTTACCCAGACAAAGTAGAGTATACATGGTGGTCGCAGCGCATCAATGCTCGTCCACGCAACATTGGCTGGCGCCTGGATTACTTCATGGTCAACAAGGATTTCATGCCCAGGGTACAAGCGGTTGAAATTCATGTTGAGATTATGGGATCAGACCACTGCCCGGTAACCCTGCATCTGAAATGATCGGCTACAATCCTTCTTTCTCAAGGAAGGGCAATTAAATGAAAATTAAGAGCTTCCTGGGATTTTGTTGCATATTGTTCGTAGGCGCGTGTTCACTTGCACCGAAAGCCTTGCCCACAGCCAAAAACCCAGCAACAAATCCAACAGCGTTATTGATTGAACCCTCGGCGACCGAGACTGATCCAGTATCCACTTCCACATCAATTCCCCAGCTTGTTGTCACCCAGGTGGTTACAGAATCGCCCGAAGAGAACCCAGCCGTTCCGCTGGATCCTGCTTCCAATACCTTGCCGTTCCCAACAAGTTTCCACTTTTCGGATGGCATATACCTGGACGAGCACGGTTCTGAGTATCAGTTTGTACTCTCTTACTTCAATGCCATCCGTCAGCACTTGCTTCCGATGGCCTACTACTTCTGGAATAACGACTCTGCCCAGGCAGGCAGCTTTGAAGCATTTGCACAGACGCATTCTGCAATAAGACCGGATGCGATTACTATCCTGAAGATGGGTTCCAGCGGCGCGGCAGGCTCGATTTACACAACTATAGGTTTGACACTCAAGGGAACAAAAGGGGGTGTACCCACGGATTGGGCAGGTTGCTACACCATTCGGACACCAGACCCAGCCCTTTTTGATAGCAAGGATTACCACTCCCGCCATTTTGTGTCCGGAGAATTGGTAGAGATTGCACCAAGTGTTTCGTCCAGTGATGCCTTGGAGGCTGCTTGTGCCGGTTTCGATTTTGGCATGCTCGATGTTTCTATCCAAGATTCGGATAATGTTGAATTGGTGGACACCAAACACTTCATCGACAGTCGATCTGATCCAGTTGCACTCATTTCCTCTTTCTGGAATGCCTTAAACCGCCAGGAATATGCCCGGGCGTACAGCTATTTTGAAGCGCCAGCCATTTTCCCCGGCCCGTACCTGACATTCAAAGCAGGCTACCTGAACACAAGAAACGTCTCGGGCAACATTTCCGCACCCGAAAAGTTAGCTGCCACTGGCAATTGGTATTGGAAAATTCCAGTTGCCATGCGAGCTGAAACGAAGAGCGGGGTTCAGCAGGCGTTTGTGGGATGTTACATTGTGCATCAGTCGGACCCGCAGCTGTACGTCTCACCACCTTTCAATCCAATGGGTATTCAAAAAGCCCGATTTACAACCATCAATCCCACTGCAGACACCGCCAGCATCCAGGCCGCCCTAACTGTTGCTTGCGATGGTCTGCCTTGAAGTCCTTTGGTAATAAAAAGAAGCTGCTCAATGAGGGAGCAGCTTCTTTTTTTTATGACGGAACTTACTTTTTCTGTAACTCGTCCAGCGGATAGCAGCAGAACATCAGGTTCTTGGCTGCCTTGAGTTCATCACAGCGGCCAACCGGCGTGTTGTGAGGAGCGTCGTGCAGCAATTGCGGCTCTTCGCGGGCTTCCTTGGCTATCTTGAGCATGGCATCAATGAAGGCATCCATGGACTCGATGGATTCAGTCTCTGTGGGTTCAATCATCAGCGCTTCGTGCACATTCAGCGGGAAGTAGTTTGTGGGTGGGTGGAATTTGTAATCCATCAGGCGTTTGGCTATGTCAAGGGCGTGAATATCGGGAACATCCTTCCAGAAGCCTTCCACTACGAACTCGTGCATACATACACGGTCATAAGGCAGGTGGTAGGCTTGCTTGATTTTGTGCATCATGTAATTGGCATTCAACACAGCTTTTTCGGCAATATCCCGCAGACCGGGAGCACCGTGCAT
>DATIUL010000103.1:0-3453 GCA_035466865.1 Anaerolineaceae bacterium
CGCATTATTGAAAGCCGTTTTTCGCCTTTTCTTTTTGTAAACCCTTTTGATTGCGCCGCTTGTGCCCACTTCAGAGATCGAGATCTTCGGCCTGA
Source organism: Anaerolineaceae bacterium (assembly GCA_035466865.1). Lineage (GTDB taxonomy): Bacteria > Chloroflexota > Anaerolineae > Anaerolineales > Anaerolineaceae > Mesolinea. The sequence continues at coordinate 96 of DATIUL010000103.1, forward strand.
GCCCACCATAGAACGAATGCATTTGTTGATGCCTAATCTACAATACATTTAATTAATTTGGTGGGTTGACCAAAAGCAGGTCAACCGCACCCTTGTATATTAAGACTCAGAAATGCTTGATAATTAAGTAACATCGATCAGGAAGGTGAGGGTGAATCTGACCGCACCCTTTGGACTAGATCCAGCTTCGTAGATATGATCCCCTCACCCTTTTTCACAAAGATCGGACGGTATCTGAAGCCTCTCTACTTTATGAAATGGACGAGATGAGCTTGCATTCACAAGGATGATCCAATGAATGCGCCTGACCGATGCTAAGCATAGTTTACAAAAAAGAGGTGCACAATGTCAAATACACTGGGTATCGACGTCTCCAAGGATACACTTGACCTGGTTCTAATCAACGCAGAGGGCAAGTCCCATAAGGTTATTAGCAACGATTTAGCTGGTTGGAGAGCATTGGATAAATGGCTGATCTCGCGTCACGTAGACCGAGTCCATGCCTGTCTGGAAGCCACCGGACAATATGGGGATGAAGTAAGCGAGTATCTATACACGCAAGGCCATGACGTCAGTGTGGTCAATCCGGCGCGGATCAAACGTTACGGAGAAAGCAAGTTGCACCGCAATAAGACCGATAAGGCGGATGCTGATTTGATTGCTGAGTTTTGTTTGAAGGAGAAACCAGCTCTTTGGGAGCCTCTCAGCCCTGATTTGAAGCATTTACGGGCACTTGTGAGGCGCTTGAATGATCTGCAGGCCAATTATCGACAGGAAAGCAACCGGCTATTGAGCGGCGAGAAGGATACCTGGGTGATCAAGGACCTGACAACCCACGTGGCATACTTGAAGGCCCGCATTGAAGCAACCGAAGAGGAGATCCAAAACTTCATTAACCAGACACCTGGTCTGAAGGCAAAACAGGATCTTTTGGTTTCCATTCCCGGGATTGGCAAGAAATCTTCAGCAATGTTATTGGCCGAACTTGGAGATATCAGTGGCTTTGAAAATGCTCCACAATTGGCTGCTTATGCTGGTCTAAACCCAAAGGGTTTCTCTTCAGGTTCTTCTGTTCATAAGAAAACACGCATATCCAAACAAGGACGCAGTGAATTACGCTCCTGCCTATATATGCCAGCAGTTGTGGCAATGAAACACAATTCAGTGGTCCGAGCCTTGAAGGAGAGGCTCTATGAACGCAATTTGCCCACCATGGCGATTGTGGCGGCTGCTATGCGAAAGTTATTACACATTGTATATGGCGTTTTGAAGAATCAAAAGCCTTTTGACCCTGAATATGACCAACAATTCAACTATTCGGCTTGACATTCAAGACGGTATCTACGCAGATGCACGGGTAGGTCAGGTTGGTGGGTTGACCAAAGGCAGCTAAACACCACCCTACGAGTACGAGCGTGTAGGTCAGGTTCCGTCCTTGAACCTGACGTTTGACAGATTGAAAGGGCAGGCACGGGTGCCCGCCCCTACCGAAGACTGAAATTATTGATTATTTGTTTTAATTTGGTGGGTTGACCAAAGGCAGGTCAACGCCACCCTACGGTAGGCACGGGTAGGTCACTTTAAAAATCACCCCTTTTCGTAATCCTTCTTAAGCATGTCAATGATCTCATCCAGCGAGAGGCCGAGGGTCTTGTAATATTCCAGGTCTTTGGCCATTTTTTCACCAGCCAGTTGGCTGCGCTTTTGAATCAGCGCGTTCGGTTGCAGCGGTGTGACAAAGCAACCTTTGCCGGCCATGGTGTAAATCAAGCCGGCATGTTCGAGCTCTTCCCAGGCGCGTTTGACCGTGATCACGCTGATACGCAATTCTTTCGCAACGGTGCGGATGGACGGCAGGCAGGTGTCGCTGGGCAAATTGCCCTTTAAGATCTGAGCGCCGATCTGCTCAAAGATCTGCTGGTAGATCGGGTCTCCTGACGTGTTGGAGATAACGATTTCCATCGGCACTAAAGGTCTACCGCTTCAAAGTTTTTTGCGGATAGAAGGTAAGCCAACCAGGTCAACCCGACAAATAGTACAATCCCCGCTGCCAAGACCGGAATCTGTCTCAGTAAAGCTGAGGAAGTCACTCCATCAAGCACATTGGCCACGGTAGGCACCAGCAATATCAACACTTCGATGATGCCGGCTAATAATGTGAATACGGTTAACCCCACCCCCAGAGGAAGGCCGACCTTGTGGGCGGTCTTGTAAAACAGTGGAAAAAAGGCAAGGTTGAAAAAGCCATATAACACCAGGCCGAGACCGAGATAGGCAAGGTTGGCATCGATCAAGAAATTGCCTTTCGGATTGATCGAAACACTAATGGCAACAAAGATGGCCGCAACTGCTATTTGCAGGATTTCGAAGACCGCAATCGAAACGACTCGCGCCTTCACCACATCACTTTTTCTAACTGGCAGCAAAACCGTAAAACCGGTGTCGTTCTGCGCCTTGGCATTCACGAAAATGTTGGGGACGGGGATGAAAAGCAAGTACATTAAAGCAACGAAATAAACCCAATAAGGGATCAGGATAAACGCCGCAAACAAAGTCGTAAGGTAAAAGAAAGGATGGATGACCAGACGGAACTCTTTGTATAGGAGGTTATTCATTTAAACCTTCTTTCTTGGCATAGTAGATCATAATATCTTCAAGTGAGGGTGCTTCGATCTCAAGGTGGTCAGTAGACTCAAGGTCTGCGGTTTTTATCAATCCGCTGAAACCAAAGGCATGGGATTTGCTGGCGATTAAGCGCGTGTGCAGGGATGGCAGTTGTTGGCTTGTTCCTTTAACCAGCCGGTAGGATTGCAAAAGATCATCCTTGGTACGGCTTTCGATGATGCGCCCATTTTCGATAAAAGTAATAAAGTCGGCGCATTTTTCGAGATCACTGGTAATATGTGTCGAAAAGAGGATGCTCCTCTCGCCATCTTCGATGAACTCCTGGAAGAGTTCCAAAAGATTGTCCCGTGCAACGGGGTCCAGCCCGCTGGTAGGTTCATCGAGCAGCATCAGTTTGGCGTGGTGCGAAAGCGCCAGCACCAGCGAGTATTTGATGCGCATTCCGCTCGAAAGTTCTGAAGGGCGCTTGTTCTCATCCAGGGAAAAACGATGCATATACTCTTTATAGATTGAATCGTCCCATTCGCGGTAGAACTTGCGCACCACGGTGCTGATTGTACGAATTTTTGTCTTTGCGTAATAGTCCACCCCACCAAACATAAAGCCGATGTGCTGCTTGATTTCCAGCTCGTGCTGATCGAAATCCATGCCGAGCATACTGACTGTGCCGCCATCTTTGTGCACCAGGCCAAGCATTGATTTCAACGTGGTGGTCTTGCCGGCGCCGTTGCTT
>DATIUL010000104.1:0-2128 GCA_035466865.1 Anaerolineaceae bacterium
CGTTTTGCCAAGTCGCGGATTTGATCATACCGGCTCAAGTCGGCAAGCTTATAGCTCACTGCGGAATTTCCGGTCAGAGACGTTATTTCATTGACCGCTAATACCGCTTTCTGTTGGTTGCGGCATACCAGCACGACTTCGGAACTCTCTGTTTCAGCGAGTTTCCGGGCAATGGCTTTCCCTATCGCGCCAGTCGCACCAGTGACCAGATAAACCCTTGGGCCGGAATTTCGAATGCTTGAAAAATCAGAAGTGAGGATCATTTGCACGGAACATCATAAGTTCTTTGAAAGATAACATTATCTGGGTGTATAAAGTCTTATCAAGTGTTTTACTTGTAATACAGCGTTGATTTGTTCCTTTTATCAGCTTTAGAATCAATCAGTGAAGTCCCGTCAAAAATTAGTGAATATCGATTTTATAAAATTGGCGCCATTCGTTTGGAAATAGTGGAAGGCTGGAAATTTAAAAGCATGACATACTGTTTTTACCAACAAATGATATGATTTCAACTCGGCCAAAATTATATACGTCTGTGAATATTTTTTAAATGTTAATCAATAGGTTATTTTTATGGGCTCAAAAACTATAATTGTCAAAAAGCTGCTTCTCCTTATCGCTTCTATTTTCATTCTTACTGGCTTCATGTTTCAAAAGCCAGACTATCTGAAAATGATAACCGCGACTGAATTAAACCAAGTCATGCAAAAAGAGGATATAGTACTGATTGATGTTCACACGCCTGAACAACAGCATATCAAAGGCACGGACCTTGTTATTCCTTACAACGAAATCGAGAAATACCAGGACAAGCTTCCCAAAGATAAAAATACCGCTATCTATTTGTATTGCCAGGGCGGGCCAATGGGCGAAGCAGCGGCAAAATCTCTTTATGAATTAGGTTACCGTAACTTATACAATCTTGAGGGAGGAGCAAAGGCTTGGCGAAAGGCGGGTCTTGATTTTAAGTAGGCTGAAGCACTCGCCAGAACACCTGGGTAACGCGAAAATATTGCCCTTCCAAATACCTGAAAGCGTGACCTGTATTTACTGATTCGTGCTTCCGAACCGATATGCAATAGGGGGCACCCGCCATTCAGCGACAGGATAACAAAGATTGGGTGCAACTAACTGTATCCATGTGTAAGGTGATAGGGATTCAAAAAGTGCTGTGCCTCGGATTCTACGTAGCTCTGAACAACAAAGTTATTTGCTATCGTCGAATGCTATTCAACATCAATGATTTAAGTAGTCAATTATCCGTCTTGTGTGCGGACTATGCAGATCAAATGGGTATAAGACCAATTATGACCATAGTTTATTTTAGGAAATGATATCACCAAGAATCGTGGTCCTCGCATCAGGGGAAGGCACTACGTTACAAGCCATAATGAAGGCAGGTAATGTAGTCCTTGTTATTTCAAATAACAGCGATTCCGGCGCATTACGGAGGGCAAGACAATTTAATGTGCCGGGCATCGTTGTTGGAGAAACAACACAGCCAGACTTGGATATGTTGGCTATTCTTGAATCATCCGGTGCAGACTTGGTTGTGCTTGCTGGTTACTTGCAAAAGGTAGGCAAGCTTACATTAAAGGCTTATCAGGGCAGGATAATAAACACACACCCCTCCTTGTTGCCCAAGCATGGTGGTAAAGGCATGTATGGCAGACGGGTACATCAAGCCGTGTTGGATAGCGGCGACACCGAAACTGGCGTGACTATCCATCATGTAACGAATGATTACGATACCGGTGATATCATCGCCCAGTGTGTTGTACCCGTTATACCTGGTGATACCGTGACTTCGATTGAAGAACGAGTAAAGAAAGTTGAAAAGCGTATGATTTGCGAGTTGATTCAGAATTGGCAGTATGAAGGAGGCAATTGAACACCTTGGCTCAGCATTCATACTGAAAATGCTAGTAATGAGTAGTTTTAAATCTTATTTTGAAGCACGTAAAAAGTACTTTTGTTAACATCAATTAACGAAAGTAACTGGTAGCTACTGTCATTAGCCACCTGATCTATCGCCCCTTAAACTTGCGATTGTATAGAAAATCTGAGAGTCTAGCAGATTGCTTAGCTGATTAAAGACCAGCGTATTTGATGAATTCTCAAACCAATC
>DATIUL010000105.1:0-2039 GCA_035466865.1 Anaerolineaceae bacterium
CATCCCATAAACAACACGGAAAAGACCAGGTCGGGCGGAGGAACCATGCAAAATGATCTCAAAATCCCTATCGGCAAACTGCTAAGGGCAGATGCCAGTAGTTTTGTGGCTGGTTGCCGGGTGCATGAACTGGAAGCCCCAGCCCTTGGCGCGCTGGTCAAGGTAAAGTTGCGCGATGGCGCAGAGACCTACGGGCTTATCAGCAATATCACCATCCAGGATGACGGCCTTGTGCGCCAGATTGCTTCGCGCGGGACCTTAAGCCCGGAATACGAAGCCGACAACCGCTATAACCGCAATTTACCTGTGGAAATTTTTGTGCTGACGATTGGTTATTGCCAGGCGGGTAAGCTTTTTCACCGTCTGCCGCCACGCCCGCCCTTCAGTCTGGACGCACTCTGGCTTTGCGATGAGCAGGAACTCTGCGAATTTACAGATAACCCGGCTTATTTGCGCCACATTTTGCGTGTGCAGGACCAACCCCTTGAGGAGCTGCTGGTCAGCCATTTGGCACAGGCCAAGGCAGCGCATGAAGCCCGCAACCCGGAAACAGATTGGTATGCCAGGGCTTGTAAAGCCCTGATTGTCTACTTGCGCGATGATTACGAAACAATGGCCAGGGTGCTGAACGCGCTTGGGGAATTGGAGACAAAATGAGCGAATTCACAACCACTCCCTTGGGCGAAAACCCACCCATCGGATACGTCACCGGCGGCGGCTTGGAGGCCAACTTGCAGGTGCGCCTGGAAGTACCCGCCCACGAAGTGCAGGAAGGTGCTTTTGTGGTCACCGATAGCGACCGTTGGCGCTTTTACGGACTTGTAACCGATTTACAACTGGCGGCTTCGGATGAGCGCTTTGCCGCCGAATCAATGGAACGCCGCTTCACCCCCAAACTTTCCCAACTCCTGCGGGAAGAAACTCTGTATACCAACCTGGTAATGCTGCCTGCCTTGATGCTGGACCGCGGCCCCGACCTCACTTCATTCGAGTACGCCGCCTGGCAGGCGCTCAATCTGGGCAAAATCAAGCCCATGCCAGTCAAGACCATTCCTGCCCACCATGCGCCTGTTCGCCTGGCCAACCGGGCGGACATTTCCGATATTTTTGGCGAGGAAGACGGCAAAAACATGTTCCGCGTAGGTGAAACCCGCGAGCAGGGCCACCCCATCTGCCTGGACCTCGAAAAGTTCGTCAAACGCTCATCGGGTATCTTTGGCACCACTGGCTCTGGCAAGTCCTTCCTCACCCGCATGATCCTGGCCGGGCTCATCCATGCCAATACTGCCGCCACTCTTATTTTTGACATGCACAACGAGTACGGCCCCGATAGCACTTCTTCAGATACCGGTGCCGCAGTTCCGGGCTTGAAAAGCAAGTTCAAAGCTGAAGTCCGCCTGGTAGGCCTGGGAGCTGGAACCAGTTTTGGGCAACTGCAAGCCGACTTCAACCTGCAAATCCCCTACTCAGAAATCACCCCCGAGGATGTGCTGCTGCTCTCGCAGACGCTAAACCTGCGTGATACCAGTGCTCAAACCCTCAGTGCTTTGTACAATGAGTTTGGGCCAGCCTGGTTTAAAGAATTTAAGGGTCTCAAAGTTGGATTGACCGAAACCAACGATGAAGGCAAAAAAGTGCCCGCACCCGGCAGTGTTGCCTTTTGGGCTGAAGGCGCAGGTATTAATGCCATGGCCGCGGAAGCCCTGCATGGGAAGCTGCAAAGGTTATTCCGCAGTCCTTATCTGGTGGAAACCCCAGCCGAGAATGCACTCCAAAAGATGATCGAAACCCTCAAAGCTGGCAGGCACGTCATACTGTCTTTTGGCAAGTATGATTCTGAACTGGATTACCTGCTGGTAACCAACCTGATCACCCGTAAAATCAGGGATACCTGGGAAGATTGGACGAATGAGTTCCATCGCGACAGCAGCAAAAAGCAGAACGAACCCCGCCCGCTGGTGGTGGCCGTGGAAGAAGCCCACAAATTGCTCAACCGCGAAATGGCCAGCCAAACCATTTTCAGCACCATTGCGCGCGAA
>DATIUL010000106.1:0-2015 GCA_035466865.1 Anaerolineaceae bacterium
TGGGGGGGATGGTGGCACTGGTGTCGATGGTGGTGGTGTAGGGCTTTCAAAATAGCGGGATAAAAAGTTCGGCGCGAACTTCCGATTCCTAGCCCTCAGCGACGACCATCGACCGCCAAGAAACATCTGCTCATGTAATGATTTAACCAGCAAATGACTTGTTCCAAAAAGTCATTAAATATACAAACAAACATCTGCTGCGGCAGCTAATGGGAGAAAGCTTGCTGCACCGACCCATTCAGCCACTTCCGGCACAAAATCCGTTTTGTCGTATCCGAATAGGTCAACCGTCATTTGGCACGCAACAAGTTTTACATCAGCCTCTATACATGCTGAGCGGAGGTCTTCTATGCTTGCGACGCCTTTCTGTTTCAAGGTGCTGTTAAACATGGATTTAGCCATCATTTCAAATCCTGGGACATTGCCCATTATTGCATTCGGGATTTTCCAATCAATACCGCGAAACCAATCCGGACCGACGGGCATTTTCATGGGCATAGCCGGGTTACCCAATGGTGACACACCTAGTTGTAAATTTTTCTTTAGCAATTCCAATCCATAGAAACTAAAAAAGATAGACACTTCCCAGCCCAGAGCTGAAGCGGTTGAAGCCAATATAAAGGGTGGATATGCCCAATCCAGCGTGCCTTTGGTTGCAATCAATGCCATAGTGTTGATTTTTGTCTCACCACGAGCATTCGTTTCTTTTTCAAATTCTTCCTTAAACCATAGATTGAATCTATCTCTCTCAAATTTATCTACGTCACTCACATTCGGTAATGATATTCTGCTCATAATATGTGCCTTTCAAATTGAGTTATGCCCAAGCTATAATAAATCTGTTGGGATGAACACCATCATCTGCCATTCTTACGAACTTGATAACCACGTTTACGGTTGATTCACTTTCTATATTTTGTTGATAATATGCTGGTTGAAAATATTACTGATTTGGTTATTTTTGTCGCTGTTATTAAGGTGGGAAACCTGTCTGCGGCCGGACGGGAGCTTGGGTTTTCAAGTGCGGTTGTCAGCAAGAGATTACAGCGTCTTGAAGAGCAATTGGGCGTCCGGTTACTCAATCGCTCAACCAGAAAACTGTGCGTAACTGAAGAAGGACTGCGTTATCACGATTATTGTGTGCGCGTGTTGGCAGAGCTGGAAGAGGCAGAAACGCTAATTACGGCCGGACATAGCCAACCCAAAGGCACATTGCGCGTAACTGTTCCTGCTGCGTTTGGACGTTTACATATTGCGCCGCTGGTTCCCGAATTTTTAAGGCGGTTTCCAGAGTTGCGTTTATCGTTGCACCTATCCGATAGCAAAGTAGATATTATCGAGGAAGGGTACGATGTCGCTGTCCGCATTGGTGATATGAAAGACTCAAATTTAGTGGCGCGGCATCTTGGAATTGATCGAAGAAAGGTTGTAGCAACACCTGCTTACCTTAGAAAATTCGGCACCCCTAATACACCTGATGATCTTGCCTATCATAATGTGCTGTTATTCGCCAATCCTGCACCTTTAGATCATTGGCAATTTATCGATCCAGAGGGAGCGCCATGCAGCGTCAAAGTAACGGGGAATTTTGAGACCAATAATTGCGATGCATTAAGGGCAGCAATTTATGCCGACGCGGGTATAGCGTTGAGGCCCGTTTGGGATGTGTGGCAAGACCTTAAAGCCGGGTCATTGCAAGTATTGCTGCCCGAGCACACACACCCATCTTTCAAAATACAAGCGGTTTATCCAAGCAGACGGCATTTATCACAAAAAGTGAGGGTGTTTATTGATCTTCTGTGCGAATCCTTTGGTGATACGCCTTATTGGGATGTGACAATCTAACTGGTGTAGCGGCAATTGGGTATTACTACAATCAAATTCGCCGAAGCGATGAAGTTTTTCAGCAGGCGGTTTATGCAATATTCAGGTTAGGAAACTACAGTCCAATATAGTGAGTGAGCAGCTTAAACGGCCAAATTTTCTCCCACAAAAAGTGCTCTACTGGAAAGCCC
>DATIUL010000107.1:0-7856 GCA_035466865.1 Anaerolineaceae bacterium
CTACGACAGGCAAAGAATGACTTCGGGCGGGCTTACTCCATGGTGCAATGCACCGCGAGTACGCAAGCAGTAGCAAGATCGGCTTGCAACGAGTACTTGAAAATCCGGAAGGTTTTTCAGCTTTCCCTACGGAGAAAAGGCCAAGAACAGAAATCAAACCAATGCAAAGTCACAATCAGATTGCTTCGCATCCGCTCGCAAAGACGAATTTACGCAGACTCTACTCATTGTGCCTCCTCAAAAGAGTATCGCCCATAAGATCCAAGCAAAGCTCCGGCACAGAACTTGCAAACAAAAGCATAGAAATCAAGGAGTCACTATGTTGGCAATCATCGGAAAATTAATCGGTCAATTTCTTACCCCGTTGGGCATCATTGCTCTGCTCTTGTTCTTTGGGCTTATCCAACTGCCCAGGAACCCCAGGGCAGCCTGGATGCCAATCCTTGCGTTGCTGCTTGTGGCTGTCCTTGGCAACTTTTTCTTTGCCAGCTTCGTCACCCGCTCGCTGGAGTGGCGCTATATGCCTCCTACCGACTCAGTTCGGGGAGACGCCATCGTCTTGCTTGCTGAGGGCATCCTGCCGCAGGAACCGCCCCGCCAACAATTGGAAGTCTCCGAGGCAGCGGACCGCATTTTCTTCACTGCCAAGCTTTACCGCGAAGGATCTGCCCCACGCATCATCATTTCTGGTAATGCCCAGGCGGCCGTAGATGCCCGAACCGAATTGATTGGTCTGGGTGTACCCGAAAATGTGATTACCCTGCAAGACAAATCGAAGACGGATCTTGAACACGTACGCTTCGCGGTCGAAATTCTTAAAGCCGCCAGCCTCAGCAAGCCCGTCGTGGTCACTTCTGCCCTAAACATGGACAAGGCTGTCTATCTCTTTACCAAGTCTGGTATTTCTGTCGTGCCAGCTCCTGCCGATTACCAGGTCACTTCAAGTGCTTGGGAGCGCATCAGAAAACCCGCTCCATTTGATGTACTCAATAACCTCATGCCAACTGCCAGCAACTTTTCGCTTAGCAGCGCGGCAATCACTGAGTACGCTTCCCTCGTGTATTATCGCCTCCGGGCGATATTCTAAGCCGTCTGTTTCACCTCCTTGTTGGAGCAACCTGTCTGAACCGCATCAGACAGGTTGTTTCTTTAAATTGGTGGAACGTTTCCTTGCTCAAGGCGTTATTAATGTGTAAGCTTAAGACACAGGAGCGCTATGAAAAAGTTCACCCTTCTCTCGATTTGCCTTGTCTTCATTTTTTCTGTTCTGGTAGCTTGTACCCTGTCCGAGCCCACCGCAGCTCCGATAGTGCAGGGCACACCCATCAGCGGGGCCAAAGTGCCTAAAACCGAAGAGCCTGTCAAAACCATTGCTGTTCCTCAAGTAACACCCCAACCCAGCAAATCTCCTGATAACTCCGAGGCAAAAACCCCGACAACTGCTCCCGTAGTTAATTCAACCCCAGGGGAAGAACTGAAGGGCGGCCTGGCGTACATCAGCAATCCCAAGGTCAGTAATGATGAACTGAAAACCCTGGCAGGAGCCCAAAACCGCTTTGCGGTTGACCTCTACAAGCAGCTGGCAGCCCAACCTGGCAACCTCTTCTTCTCTCCCTATAGCCTTTACTCCGCACTGACGATGACCTTTGCCGGCGCAAAGGGAGCTACCTCGGGTGAGATGATCCAGACCCTGCACCTGCCATTCACAAGTGAGAAAATTCACCCTGTAATGAATGGGCTAACCCAACGTTTGCTTTCTGCCGCCAAGCTGGGCGATATTGAACTCTTCAAGTTCACTATTGCTAATGCTGTTTGGGCACAAGCCGGCTATCCTTTTCGTCAGGACTACCTCGATACGCTTTCCGCCAATTATGGTGCCGGTTTGAGGATCGTGGACTTCCGTAATAATACCGAAACCAGCAAGATGATCAATGATTGGGTATCTGACCAGACCAAAGAACGCATCAAGGAATTAATCCAGAAAGAAGCTCTCACTCCCGCTACCCGGCTGGTACTCACCAACGCCATCTATTTCAAAGCCAATTGGGCAAGCCAATTCAAGGAAAAAGATACCATTGACGACATTTTCTACCTGCAGGACGAAAGCAGCCAACCGGTGCGAATGATGTTCCAACAGGCGGATTTTACTTACGCACGCAACCAGCAGTTCGATGCGGTTGAGCTGCCCTACGAAGGCGGAAACTTCTCGATGGTTCTGTTGATGCCTAAGGGGCAGAGCCTTTCCGAATTCGAAAAAACATTAACACCCGAAGTCCTGAATTCCTTAGGCGATGCCAAGCAAATTGCCAAAATCAAGCTCTTTGTGCCCAAATTCGGCATGGAGCAAAACTACAGCCTGGTTGAAACCCTTAAGAAAATGGGTATGAAATCTGCTTTTGAGGATACCGCTGACTTTTCTGGCATGACTGGAAGCAAGGACCTAAAGATTACCGATGTAGTCCACAAGACTTTCCTACAGGTAAATGAGGGTGGCACCGAAGCGGCGGCTGCTACCGGCGTGGTGATTGGCCTGACCTCAGCTATGCCCATTGAGGATGTTATCGAGATGCGCTTCGACCATCCTTTTCTGCTGATGATCCGCGATAACAACACTGGAACGATCCTATTCCTCGGCCGTTACGTGCAGCCATAGTGGAATAAAAAGGTTTCAGAGTTTTACTGGATAATTGGATCCTGATCAAATAAAAAGAGCGGGCGTAGAACACAATGCCACGCCCGCTCTTTCAATTCTCTTGAGAATTATTCGCAGATAAATGCCAGGTTCAAGGTGCCTGGACCCACATGAGCACCGACCATCGGGCTCAGATCCGCGCGCAGGATGCTCGCAGGGTTAACCGCTGCCACCGCTTTGGCTTCCATTTCGGCAGCTTCATCGGGGGCCAAGGCGTGTTCAACCCCGATGGCTAAAACCTTACGGCCGGCAGCTTCCTTGACCATCAATTCGACCATGCGGTTGATGGCTTTCTTGCGTGAAACCACACTTTCGAGCAGGTCAATTTTGCCATCTTCCTTGTTCATCCACATGATGGGCTTGATCTGCAGGGCAGAACCAAAAATGCGTTTGGCGGTATTGATCCGCCCACCGCGATGCAGATATTCGAGTGTGGCCACAGTAAAGAAAGTTCCCACACGACTATGAGTGCCTTCAACGGCCTTAACTGCCGCCATCGCATCACCACCTTCAGCGATCACTTTTGCCGCCTCAAGCAATTTAAAACAAGTTGCCAGGGAACTGGTTTGCGAATCGACAATTTGGAAAGCCTCTGGATTTCCCAGTTCTTGCTTTGCTATTTGGGCGGAGTTAAATGTGGCCGAAACGCCACCTGAAAGGCCGGTATAAAAGACCTGGCGGCCAGCTTCAAGGAAGGGACGCACAAGCTCAACGAATTGGGCAACCGTCACTTGGCTCGTGGTTGGCAAAGGTGCTCCCGCGGCCATGCGTTCATAAAACTCAGTCGGTTGGATATTGACTCGGTCAAGGTATTCTTTGCCTTCCCAGTGCATGTGCAGGGGCAAGATTGAAATATCGTACATATCCTGCAGATCCTGTGGCAGGTCAGCAGCGGAATCGGTAATTATCTTAACGTTATTCATAGCACTCCTCGTGTATCATTAAGTGTTAAGAGTATAGCAAAAGAATGCTTTCTTTGCCTGAACAAGGTGTAACAGAGCCGAAATTCTGGATTCCCAGCCCGATCTGATAGTTTTTGGCAGTTCCTGATGGTGGGCAAACGCTAAAATGACTGGAAACTAGCGAATGGAGTACAAATGATGGACGAAAATTTGAAGATTGATAACGAACCAAAATTGCAGGATCTGCCCTTAAAAGAAGCCCCCCCGATTCAGAATAAAATCAGCTGGACCTGGCTCTTGCTCCTGTGCCTGGCGCTGGGTGGTGTGATGGCTGCGGTCACTTATAAACAGCGTGCTGGCATGCAGTGGTTGATATTTGTTGTTCTGTTTGAGTTGTGTTTTTTTGTCTTCGCTCTGATTAGGAAGAATCAAATACCTCTTTCCAGTGTTTTCCTGGCGCTTATCAACGCATTAATTGCCTCAATCACCGTCTTCCGGACTGAATCGTTCACGACTGTTTTGGCAGTGCTTTCCAACCTGGTTGGCCTGGGTTTGCTGGCAGGCACATTCCTCAATGGGCAGTGGTTGGTTTACCGCCTCAGGGAATACATCGTAGAAGCCATACGGCTGGCGCTTTCCATGTTAGGAGGCTTTTTCAGACTCGGCTTCAAGGACGAGACTGAGATTTCTAATGTTCAATTCAAAACTGATGCCAGTAAGAACTTGAAAACACTCAAGCCATACCTGATTGGTTTCTTAATTGCCCTTCCAATCTTGCTTATTTTTGGAACACTCTTTGCCTCGGCTGACCCTGTTTTTGCCGAGAAGAGCCAGGCCTTATTCTCCTGGATCCACATTGAGAACCTCCGTGACCTGGTTATTCCTCTCATTCAGGCTGTCATTATTGCCTACATCAGCTTTGGTGCCATTACGTTTGCCTTCACACGCGGTGCCCTAAACCAGAAAGTGAGCCCCGACCAGCCGCTATTCAAGCCCTTCCTGGGGATAACGGAGAGCATGGTGGTGTTGGTGCTCCTAAACGTTCTCTTTGCCAGTTTCCTCTTTATTCAGTTCAAATACTTCTTCGGGGGCGGCCAAAATATTAATATCAGCGGCTATACCTATTCTGAATATGCCCGCAAAGGTTTTTTTGAACTTCTAACTGTGGCGCTCTTTGCTGGCAGTCTGCATTGGGGCTTGAACGCGCTCACATCCAGGGAACACCCAAGGCAAAAAATTTCATTCGCGCTGGGGTTCACCCTTCTTTATATACAGGTGGCAGTTGTGTTGGTGGCTGCTTTCAATCGCATGCAACTGTATGTAAAAGCCTACGGGTTAACCCAGGAACGCTTGCTTCCTCAAATCTTTATGATATTCCTGGGGTTAATTCTTCTGGCTCTGCTGGTGATGGAATGGCACAAGCACTTTGATAGAGTTGCCATCGTGCTTACCCTGAGCCTCCTAATCTTTACTGCGGTTGTGGCTGGTATGAATGTGGACCACAACATCGCCTCTTATAATCTGCAACTCGCCAATACCAGTGGAAAGCTGGATGGCAGTTTTGCGGTGGAACGCCTCTCCGCAGATGCGGTGCCGGTGTTGTTTGAAGCCTATGATGACAAAGCTTTACCTAACGAGCTGCACGAGACACTGGGAAAAGTATTGGCCTGCAAGGCTGCCCGCCTTGGCTCAAGGATTGACACACAACAGCCCTGGTTTGCCACAAACCTTATCGATGCCAGGGTGAAAAACCTGTTCGTGACGCATCGCCTGGAATTAGCCCAATACACGTTTGAAAGCGGTGATGGAGGCTCGGGCTTCCAATTTGCAGAAGGTTTTGTATTCTGTGATTTTTCGTATAATAGTGATTGAGCGTACAAACTCACTTAACAATTAGCCATGCCTCCAAGGAGGTCGATATGAGCCAGCACCGATTACTGACAATCCTCGTGCTTCTAGGTTTTGTGCTTGTTACGGCCTGTACCACGGCCTTGCCAGTTGGAGAACCTACGTTAGTTGGGCTGGCCAATACCAGCCAACCCACGTCGGCTCCGGAAAAACCAACTGTGTCTGAACCGACACCGAACCAAACCCCTCAAACATCGGCGGTGACAGAACCTGCGGCTACAGTTGCCCCAGAACCACCCACAGCAACCATTCAACCTGAAGTAGCCTCGGACGGAAAAGATATTTCAGCCGATGGAATCAGTTTTTTCCTTCCCGCTACTGTGGCTGCTGATTCCATCGGTTCAGCTTACAAAGTGAAACCGGTGACCGCGGATACCCCTTTCTGGGAGAAAATGCCCGACCATTTCCTGTTCCTCTTTAAGGGCTATCAACAAACCAATTCGATGCATCAACCCCGTATCTATATCTGGCCGATTGCTGAATACATCAATGCAAATCCGTCTTTTGAGGCAACGGTTACCCTGCTCAAGAGCCTCCTTTCCCAAAAAACCACGGTAGACCTCAGCACTGCCGAGCTTCCCTTCCCGCCCATTTTCAATGCTGGCAAGGTAGTATCCCTACTGCCTGAATTCCTGGAACTCAAGAATGGCAGCGGATTGCGCTACCTCACTTTCTTCTCCCAGGCAACCATGCCAATCACCAATCAAGGTTTGTTTTATACCTTCCAGGGAATTACCGCGGACGAAAAGTATTACATCAATGCCGTCCTGCCCATAAGCCAAGCGGACATTCCTGCAGACGATAGCAGTTTCCAGATTGACACGGCTTTTTACGACCACTATGAGACATACCTTGCCCAGGTCCAGAGTCAGATAGCTGAGGCCCCCACCGATAGTTTTAAGCCGGACTTGCCAAGCCTGGACGGGATGATAAGTTCTTTGGAAGTTAGCCCTGTGATAACCGGTCAGACAGTCTATAGCCAGTATGCCGATTTTTATAAAGGTTCCATCCTGCTTAATAGCACTCTGGGGCTAGATTGGGAAGAAAACAACAGTGAAGCCACGGCCGGGGATGGCTCGGAGATGCCCATGAGCATCCACCCCTACCTGGGCGGCATTAACTTTACTGGATATCCGCTTCAGGACCAATTCCATCAGCCGCGTATTATCACCTTTGACCTGGCGGAATACCTGGCTATGGATCCGCGGCCTCAAACAGTGGTCGATGACCTGAAGGCAATATTGGCCGCGGAAGACCAGCCCATCCCAGCGGATGGCAAATTGCCCTTCTTCCCGATGTTCCCCGCCAACCAGGTATTCCATACGCAGGCTAAGATTCTGCATCATCAGAATGGCAGCGGTTTGCGCTACCTTACCATGTACAGCCAGGCATATCTTGCAGTGGATAACTTCAGCCTCTTCTATACTTACCAGGGTCTTTCCACGGATGGCAAGACCTATGTAATTGTCATCCTGCCCATCCATGCTTCCACTCTGAAAGATAAAGAAGGCATCCCCGAGGATACCCAGGCTTTCATCGATAATTACGCAAAATACCTGTCTGACATAAGTGCAGGTTTGAACGCACTCATACCGGAGCAATTTACACCCAATTTGGACGAAATCGATCACATGATTGAGACGATTCGGCTCTGGTAGGTTCTACTTCTAATAAACCGTTTAGGATTTTCACCTATAATTATTGGGTGTAATTAAGTGATTGTATGAAAGGAAATGAATATGGCAAACGAAGAATTTAAGAAAGCCACAGAAGAAATGAAGTCGGGGTTAGAAAAAGCTGCCCATGCTGCCAAGGAAGAAATTTCCAAGGCCATGTCCAATTTTGGTTCCTCTCTGGATGACTACCGTAACGATTTAGCCAAACGTGCTGAAGAAGCCAAGCAAAAGGCACAGGAAGCTGGAGAGACTGTCCAGGCTAAAGCCGAAGAAGCAGGCGAGAAGGTGCAAACTGAAAAAGAAGCTTTTCAGGCCAAAGCAAAGGCTGATTATGAAAAGTTAAGTGAAGAAGTCAAAGGTTTACACGAGGAAGCCAAAACCGCTGGCGAAGACAAGAAGGCCCAACTGGAAGAGAATCTGGAGAAGCTGGATGCCTTTATGGACGAAGCCAAGTTGCGCCTGCGCGAGTTTGCCGTGGATAGTTCACACGCCTGGGATGACGTCAAAGTAGAAGCAGCAAAAAGCTGGGACGTCCTAAAGACTGGGATCGATAAGATTCTCACCAATTATCGGAAGTAAACTTCGCTGCGCTCAATGCGCCTCCTAAGGGAGGCGCTTATTTTTTCAACTAAGGTATGATTAGAAACATGTATATTCCCGAAACTCCTCAAGAAGTCA
>DATIUL010000108.1:0-6989 GCA_035466865.1 Anaerolineaceae bacterium
GAAGCCATTGAGCGTGTTATCGCCGGTCCAGAACGCAAAAACCGACTGATAAATCCTGGCGAGAAGCGCATCATTGCCTATCACGAAGCTGGGCATGCCATCGTTATCAATACTCTGCCTGAAGGCGACCCCATCCAGAAGGTGTCAATCATCTCCCGTGGAATGGCAGGTGGTTACACCATCTCCTTGCCGGAAGAGGATCGCATGCTGGATTCCCGCAGGAAGATAATTGCCCAAATGGTCGGCCTTTTAGGTGGACGGGCAGCAGAAGCCTTAATCTTCGATGACATCACCTCAGGTGCATCAAACGACATCGAGAATGTAACCAAACTGGCTCGGAAAATGATTACCCGTCTGGGTATGAGTACCGATCTGGGTCCACGGGTCTTCGGCCAACAGGATGAAATGGTGTTCTTAGGGCGCGAAATTAGCGAACAGAGAGACTATTCAGAGTCCGTCGCCGAAAGGATTGATCAGGAAGTCCAGAAACTGGTTACCGATGCCTATGGCGAAGCTTTCCGGATTTTGACAGAGCACAAAGATAAATTGATTGAAGTTGCGGAAAAGTTATTGGAATTGGAAACTCTGAGCCGTGAGCAATTTGAGGCCATTTTCCCCAGCCCTGTCCAAAAGAATCAAGGCATCCCTCAATTACAACGGAGAGCCTAAGCAGGACCAAATAAATCCCCCTCTGAGACTATAGCAATACTGATTTCGGAGGAGGACTTAACTAAGTAACCAGTTTTGAACATGGCCCAGAACCTTTTGATAAAGTTCTGGGTCATTTGCTTTAAACCAGTGGATGGCTGGGTCTGTTGGTTTGAACCAGTTTGCCTGGTGCCGGATAAACCTGCGAGTGTTCCTCTTGATCAGCTGAACACAATCTTCCAGGCTAAATTTGCCATCGAGATAATCAAGAACCTCAGAATAACCAATAATGCCAATTCGGCGTAACTGGTCTTCTTTGCCAGCAGCTAAAAGGTCGTGGACCTCACCCACAAAGCCAGCCTCAAACATGGCTTGAATGCGTTCATCAACCCTGGCATAAAGTTGGTCCCGCGGCCAATCAAGGCCGATCGTTAGCAGGTCAAAAGGCGCTTCGCCGCTGCGTTTCAGTTCCGAAAATCGTCTGCCGCTTAAGAAGAGCACCTCGAAGGCGCGGATTGTGCGACGGTGATTGCGGTAATCCATGGACTTGGTTGCTTCCGGATCAAGAAGCTGAAGTTTGCTGTACAGAGCATCAAAACCAATTGCCTCGCCCCAGCTATGTATAACTATGCGCATGTCCTCGTTACCCACATTTTCCGGCACTTGCCAACCCTGAGTTATCGCGCGAAAATATTGTCCAGTACCCCCTACCAAAACGGGAAGCTTATCTCTGGCGTGAATGGACGCTATCACATCAGTGCTTGCTTTTTGGAATTCGCCGAGGCTCCAGGGTTGGTCAATGCTCGTGACATCCACCAGGTGATGAGGGACTCGTTCCCGATCAGTGCGGCTAGGTTTAGCCACGCCAATGTTGAGTTCCTGGTAAAAACTACGAGAATCGGCCGAAATGACTTCTCCATTCAGGGCAACGGCAACTTGAATGGCAAGTTCACTCTTGCCAGAAGCAGTTGGTCCGACAACCAGTAGTAATTTGGGTAGATTAGTCGACATCAATGGGACCTATTGCCTGATAATGGATGAAATTTGGTTCAGAAATCTTCCGCAACTCAACCACGATTAAATCCAACTGATACTCAGTGTCACCCTCCGAATTGCCAAGGTAAGCGTCAATGGCTTGCAGAAGACGGTAAATCTTTTTGTTATGCATTGCATCTTCGCCCAGACCAAATTGCGTGGTACGTCGAGTTTTAACCTCCACAAAATGTAATAGCCCATCCTGGGAAGCGATGATATCGACTTCCTGATGACCAGCCCGATAATTACGCTGCAGGATCTTGTAGCCTTTCTCGACCAGATAATTTGCTGCCAGGTCTTCACCTTGCCTGCCAAGTGACATGTTATGGAGAGAATCTGCATTCATTAATCTTCAAGTATAACCAAAGTGAATGACTTAAGAAGTCCTTCTAATGGGAAAATCTCTTCGAATGGTATAAAATTGAGCCAACCTTTTGGAGGAAGAATGGCGACTGCAGAAATTGTAACGATCGGGACTGAATTGCTCTTGGGTGAGATTAATGACACGAACTCACGCTATATCGCCAGAGCCTTGCGGGATATTGGTGTTGATATATATCGCATCACTTCCGTTGGGGATAATGCAGCCCGTATCACCGCCACTTTACAGGAAGCACTCATGCGCTCTGATTTTGTCATCACGACAGGTGGGCTCGGTCCAACGGTTGATGACCCAACTCGACTAGCCATTGCAGACGTGTTCAATGTGCCTCTCGAATACAAACCTGAATTATGGGATGAGATTCTGGAACGTTTTACGCGTTACAATCGCACACCAACTGAAAACAACAAACGTCAGGCCTTTGTTCCGGTCGGAGCGCTGGTGATCAGCAATCCGGTTGGCACTGCCCCCGCCTTTGCTTACGAATTAGGGGCTAAAACATCCATCTCTCTGCCAGGCGTACCAAAGGAAATGGAACACTTGCTCAACAATTTTGTATTGGGCTATCTTAAGAAACGTTACAAACTGCAAGATTCAGTCATTAAGGCTGTTGTTGTACATACGGTTGGCAAAGGCGAGAGCGCTATCGACGAATTGGTTGGCGACCTTGAGACGCTTAAGAATCCAACCGTTGGTTTATTAGCCCATCCTGGACAAACGGACATCCGCATAACTGCCAAAGCCAGCTCCCAATCTGAAGCGGAACTCATGATCAAACCAGTACTTGATATTGTCAGGGAAAAATTAAAACCATTTATCTATGGCGAGGATGAAACAACACTGGAATCAGTGGTCGCTGGAGGATTGCTCGAATCTGGTAAACGGCTGGCGATTATTGAGTATGGTACTGGCTCCGAGATTTATAACCAATTACATCCCCTGGCCCCTGACTGTACTATAGGTCAGACAATGGAGTTGGAGCCCTCCAATGAGAGCCTCAAAGCCATGATGAAAGATATCAACGATCAAAAGGCCGCGGATTATATCCTTGGCATACGGGTTAGGGAAAATGAGATCAAGTCAGATATCCTGCTGGCCTATTTCGACGGCAATGATTTTTCGGAAACTGAGCGTTCCTACGGTGGGCCGATGGGTGACGCCAAACTTTGGGGTGTCAATACTGCCTTGGATTTATTGAGAATAAAATTAAACCTAATTAATTAGACACTAGAGAGGAGAGAGTATGCCAAACGTTGACACCATTCTCCACAATGCCATTGTCCTGACCATGGACAAGGATTTCCAAATTTTTGAACCCGGTGCTGTGGCTGTTAAAGACAATATTATCGTTGCCGTTGGTTCAGATGCAGAAATATTAAGTACCCATGAAGCAGCAAACAAACTGGATTGCCATGGCAAAGTGTTAATGCCCGGGTTGGTTAATCCGCATACGCACGTGCCGATGACGTTATTGCGGGGGCTGGCAGATGATTTACGCCTGGATGTGTGGTTGATGGGCTACATGATGCCAGTGGAACGGGAGTTTGTAACCCCAGATTTTGTGAGGCTTGGCACCCAACTGGCATGCGCGGAGATGATACGCTCTGGGATAACCTCTTTCGCGGATATGTATTACTTTGAAGATGCCATGGCTGAAACAACCGCGGAAATTGGTATGCGGGCTTGGGCCGGGCAGACGGTTATGAAATTCCCTGCACCAGACGCAAAGTCTTATGAGGATTCTTTAGCCCTATGTGAATCCTTGATCAAGAAGTGGAAAGGCCATCCCTTGATTGTTCCGGCCATTGCCCCTCATGCTGTGTACACCTGCCCCGCAGAGGTCTTAACTGCCTGTGTGCAGATGGCAAAACAGTACGATGTACCCATTCACTTCCACGTTTCTGAAACCTCATCCGAGGTCGAAAACCTGCGCAACACCGAGGGTATGCCAGTAGTGCCCTACATCAAGAAATTGGGTATGCTGGATGTAAAACTATTGGCAGCGCATTGTGTTTATATTGACGAAGGTGAAATGCGCACATTGATGCACTACAAGGTTGGCATCGCCCATAACCCTTCATCGAACCTCAAGTTAGCATCTGGTTTTGCTCCTGTAAAGCGAATGCTTGAACTTGGCTGCAACGTCGGGGTTGGAACGGATGGAACAGCTTCCAACAATGATCTGGATATGTTTGAAGAAGTCAGGCTGGCTAGTTTTGTGGCAAAGGCACATACCGGAGATCCTACTGTCCTGCCCGCCAGGCAAGCCCTTGAGATGATTACGATCAAGGGTGCGCATGCCATGCATATCGCGGATATTACGGGTTCTCTTGAAGTTGGGAAAAGGGCAGATTTGATCACTGTGGATATCGATCTTGTGCATAATTCACCAAGATTCCGCCGTGATCCCAACGGGATATATGCGCAGTTAATCTACGCCGCGAAATCATCGGACGTTTGCGATGTGATGGTTGAGGGTAGATGGCTAATGTTGGACAAGCAGTTGTTGACTGTAGACGAAAAAGCAGCCCTTGCGAAAGCCAAAGAATTAGCCGTTAAGATTGACAAATTCTTGAAAGGCCGGGAAGAATCCGTCATATCCAAGCTTATCGCCATTGGTGGAGCAGCGGAGATGGAGTCCTTTGAAGTCCAATCCAAAGTAAAAGTCCTCGATCTTGACGCACCTGAGAGAGAACTCTTTAATCCCGAAATAGAAATTGTGCGTGTTAGGCACTATCATGAATATGACAACTACTTTAGTTTTGAAGATTCAAGCCAGGGACGCTTGCGTTATCGGGAAGATGAATTTATCGATGAAAACGGAAAGATCACCAATGTCCGTTCGCGGCTGACTTTGATTGGGTCTGAGAATGAAAGCCAGGAAGAGGAGATTCTATTATCTCGCAGCCGCTACCTTGCTCCAGCCTCCCATTCATTACGATTCTATAAGGAGTACTTCAAGCCAAACTCGGTACTGGAAATTGAAAAAAATCGCTTGAGATACCTCATTCGCTATCAGGGAGAGGAATTCTTTGTAAACTTTGACAAGATGATGCGCCCTGAAATTGGTAATTACGTCGAAATCAAGAGTCGCACCTGGTCAAAGCAAGATGCAGATAAGAAGACCGCGCTGGTTGCCGAATTGTTGGAAAAACTTGGTCTGGCAGATAAACCTCATATCCATGAAGATTATGTAAGTCTGATCGAGAAAGTTGGCCGATGAAGAAAGAATCTGAACTGCGGGTCCTGATGGTCGCTGCTGAAGCCTCCCCGCTAATAAAAATCGGGGGTTTGGGTGATGTTGCAGGTGTCTTACCTAAAGCAATAAAAGCCTTAAACCCGACAGCTATCGATATGCGGGTAATCCTCCCCTACCACCAGGGTTTGAAACAAAAAAAGCTGAAAACCAAATTAATCGGCAGTTTCAAACTTGATTCTCTTACAGAGGAAATCCCCTGCCATTTATTTGAAGTGGAGAGTTCTCAAATTCCGGTATATTTGATTTCTAACAGTTGCATCGATAATACTCCTGGTGTCTACTGTGGAAACCCAGCCGATGACGCGATGAAATATATGAGCTTCTCACTGGCCGTACTTGAGGCAGCCAAACTGCTGGATTGGCAATTTGACGTCTTACACGCCAACGATTGGCATACGGCTGTCTCGGTGCATTTGTTGAAAGCCAGGCGGAAAACGGACCCTTTTTTCAAGGGTAGTAAAGGCCTCCTGACCGTTCACAACATGCCCTACAATGGTTGGGGTTCACAAGCGGCCATGAAAACTTTGGGCATAAAGCCGAGCAAAAACCGGAAACTTCCACGTTGGGCACGTTACACCCCCCTGGCAATGGGTCTTGCGGCTGCTGACAAAGTTGTTGCAGTCTCCAAGGGTTATGCTGAAGAAATATTGACGGAACCCTTCGGTTCAGGTCTATCGGAATTTATGGACACACTCGGGGAAAAGCTTACCGGCATAGTCAATGGCATAGATACTGACTCCTACAATCCTGCGACAGACAAGAAGATTGCGGAAAATTTTTCCAGTTCGGATCTCAGAGGAAAAACTGCCTGTAAGCGAGCCCTGCAGGAATTGGCTGGCTTTAAATCTGATCCAGATGTGCCAATATTCAGCATCGTGAGCCGCTTGGACAATCAGAAAGGCATTGGTTTGGCCTTGGATTCCATCAGCAAAATGATAAAACGAGATTTTCAATTTGTGTTATTGGGAACTGGTGCAAAAGAACTTGAAATTCAGGCTGCCGAGCTGGCCGAAGAGCACCCCGAGAAAATTGCCTGCTTCATTCGCTTTGATGATGGCTTGGCACGTCAGCTATACGCAGGCGCAGATATTTTTCT
Organism: Anaerolineaceae bacterium; assembly: GCA_035466865.1. Taxonomy (GTDB): domain Bacteria; phylum Chloroflexota; class Anaerolineae; order Anaerolineales; family Anaerolineaceae; genus Mesolinea. The sequence goes on from DATIUL010000108.1 coordinate 6,421, forward strand.
AATGCCTTCAATGTATGAACCTTGTGGTCTGTCTCAAATGATTTCGATGCGTTATGGAAATTTGCCTTTGGCTCATGCTGTAGGTGGATTAAAAGATACCATCAAAGACTATTTAACCCACCCCCAAGATGCTACTGGATTTCTGTATGAAGAAGCTTCTGAAAAAGCACTACGTAAAACGATGCTTGAAGCGCTAAAAGTATTTAAGAAGAAATCGACTTGGACACAATTACAGATAAATGCCATGGAAGAAAACTTCTCATGGTCCATTTCCGCCGGGGAATATCTGGCAACTTACCAATCACTATGGAAAGACGCGCGCTTTGAAAGGATTTACCATGCCAATTGAGCGAAATGCAGGGATATTACTTCACCCAACCAGTTTCCCTGGTCCTTATGGGATTGGGGACATTGGTCCCGAGGCCTATCGGTGGGTTGATTTTTTGAAGAGCAGTGGCACCCGTTACTGGCAGATATTACCGCTCGGACCCACCGGATATGGCGATTCTCCTTATCAATGTTTTTCAGCTTTTGCCGGAAACCCATTTCTTATCAGCCCTGAAATCTTG
>DATIUL010000109.1:0-3183 GCA_035466865.1 Anaerolineaceae bacterium
GAACCAATGGCAATTTTCATGAGCACCTCACTTCAAAAAGAATTATAACGGCTGCTGCCCGGATTTTAATGGTTGATGGAAAATTATCTGGCAGTCAAAGTCTCTAATAATCTCCAGCACTGCCCAAAATATCAGCTGGAATTGGTAGAAAAGCAAAGCAATTTTGAAGAATTGGTTTCAGCCTTGTATATTTCATGACGAATTCTTGATTTGTCGTAGAATCTAATTGTGACCATTTGTGTCGCAATGAAAGGTTATGGATAATGATTTTTGTTACGGGAGCTGCCGGCCATATCGGTAATGTATTAATTCGCGAGTTAACGGCACTGGGCAACAAAGTGCGCGGCCTGATCTTACCAGGCGAGAATATCCGCAGCCTTGAGGGATTGGACCTTGAAATTATTGAAGGTAACATCCTCGATAAATCTGCCATGCTGCGGGCAATGGAGGGAGTAGACACCGTTTACCACCTTGCCAGTCTGGTCAGCATCACCAACGATAAAATTGACATGATGCGCCTAGTCAACATCAAGGGCACTCAGAACGTTCTTGAGGCTGCCAAAGAATCGGGTATCAAGAAATTCATTTACACTAGTTCCATTCATGCTCTCGAACGCCCAGAGCATGGCAAAGTGATAGACGAAACCCTCAATTTTGATTCTAAAAATCCAGCCGGTCCTTATGACCGCACTAAAGCCGAAGCTTCCATCCTGGCTCAAAAAGCCGCCGCGGAGGGACTGGACGTTACCATCGTCTGCCCTACCGGTGTAATTGGACCTTATGATTTCAGCCGTTCGGAAATGGGCGAAATGTTCATTTCCTGGATGAAGAAGAAGCCTTCACTCTCTCTGGATGCCACTTTCGATTTTGTCGACATCCGCGACGTGGCAAAAGGCCACATCCTGGCCGCAGAACGTGGCCGCAAAGGTGAAACCTACTTGCTTTCAGGGGTGGATATCAAAATTAGCCGCCTGCGTGCCATGGTGCAACAAGCTATGGGCATCAAATCGGTTGAAGTGGTTTTCCCCGTTTGGTTTGCCAAAGCAATTGCCCCAATGGCTGAGGTTTGGTACAAAGTAACACGCACAAAGCCCCGCCTTACCAGTTATGCCATTGAGACCTTGCTGAGTAATTCAGATATTTCCTGCGGAAAAGCCTGCCGGGAGCTCGGTTTTACTGCTCGTCCGATTGAAGAAACTGTCAAAGACACTGTGCTTTGGTGGAAGGAAAACCTGGTCAATACCCATAGCGCACTGCGTTTCGATTCTTTGGTAAAGAAGAAGGCCCGATCTTTTACAGGTGGCGCATAATCAGCTATGAAAAGCGCGGAAACGCGCTTTTTTTATGCCATGCCTTTAGTGGCAACCACCACCAGGTCAGAACTGGACTCAGGGTCAAAACAATCTCCGGCCATGTTTCCGTAGAATCTAACCTCTTCGAAACCTACCTTGGTGATTTCCTCCAGCAACTGCTCTGAAAGGGTTGGGTAGAGCAATGTGGTGTCCAATTCTGTTTGCCAATCCTGTGATACTCCCCTGGAAAGAGTGAGTATGTTGAATTGAATAAGGCCGTTGGGCAGAAAATCATAAAAGCGGAAGAAGACGTAATGTTTTGTGCTTTCATCCACCGCCTGAGGGTCCATCCAGCGCAGTTTATTTTTTACAACCCGGTCAAAATTGCGACTTTGCAAAATCATGATTCCACCTGGCTTTACCAGTGCGGCAAAATCAGCCAACGTTTGGCTTAGCTCCTTTTGGGATTGCACATGCGGCAGAGAATTACCCAGGCAGAGCACTGCATCAAATTGATCGCCATTAAAGGCTTTAGACATGTTTCCAAAACCAACAGTTTTCAGATTCAGATTCTGATCCGCCGCAAAGGCATTCGCCTGGGCTTGGCTGACCATCTCTGGGTATAGGTCCGCGCCACTCATTTCAAAGCCTTCGGTCGCCAACGCGATGGCATGCCGGCCAGTACCGCAAGCTGCGTCAAGCACCTTCAATTCATGTGGGTTATCGCTTAACCTTGAAAATTCATTTTTGAGAAAAGGAAGTTCATATGCCAGGCGGCTTTTCCAGTTAACAAAATAATCGTAAACCGGAGCAAGATGTTCATACATGCTAAGTGTCCTTCTTTTCTTTGGGTTGACAGTTGGGGCAATAGTGGGTTCCGCGTTGCGAAACCGTTGTGCGGACGATCAGCGTGCCGCAAACCGGGCAGGGCTGACCCTTGCGTTGATAAACCTGGAAGTAATTTTGAAAATCCCCACCGCGGTAAACCCAATCGATACTGGCGCCGTTGTGGTTAATCCCAAGCTGGAGGCTTTCCCTGATTTTTTCGAGCAGCAATCCAGCTTCGAAGTGGGTGAGGCTGCGGCTGCTGCGGGTGGGGTTTATTTTGCTGCCAAAGAGGGCTTCGTCGGAGTAAATATTGCCAATGCCAGCTAAAAAACTCTGGTCCAGCAATAAGCTCTTAATTTGCCGGTTCTTTCCTTGCAGCATGTCAAAAAAGAGGTCCTCAGTTAGTTCGCTGTCAAACGGGTCCATTCCAAGTTTAATTAGCAGGTCATTTGGGTCGGCTACCCACCAAACCCGACCAAACTTACGCGTGTCATTGAAGGCCAAGCCAAATCCGCTTCCAAAGTGCAGGTAGAAGCGATCATGGGGCAGGATGGGGTCAGTTTCTCTGGGCGCTCCCAGGTTATCCGAGATGCGCAGGTCCCCGCTCATGCGAAGGTGGATGACCAGCTGCGTTTCTTTGAACTCGATCAGTAGGTATTTACCTCGACGGCTAAGGCTGAGCACTTCTTGCCCTGCCAGATTCTGGCGGATGGCCTGAAGGTTGTTGGTCGCCAATGTTTTTTGCCAGTATAGGGATGCACCATTTACAACTTGCCCAAGAATGGAGGGGATACCCTCCGAGCCATTTATCAATATGCGCCGGATGGTCTCAACTTCGGGGAGTTCAGGCATAGCCTTATTATAAGTCAGGTGAGCTAGGTGTAGATGGGCAATCAAGCAATGCAATCATTGTTTTAGATTTCACTGATTAAGCGGGTGGCCTTCCATGCTTTTGCCCTCCCTTTGGTGTATAGACCGGACACATAGGTAACAGGTGTTCGGACACATGGGGAACACATGGATTCTTTAACATCCTATCTTTCGCAGGTTAATCATGCGTACT
>DATIUL010000110.1:0-15506 GCA_035466865.1 Anaerolineaceae bacterium
TTTTATAGCCAAGCCCAAGGATCCTGAAATTGAGACCGAAGGTGTTGACCTTTCCAGCATTAAACCATTGGAGACGGATGATACTGCTTCAGCTTCTGAACTTCCAGAAGATGAGTTGGGATTGGAAGAAAACACTGAAAAAGAATTGACTGAAGATCTTGACGAGCTAAGAAAACTCGAATAAACCAAGTATTGATTTGCGTATGAGCAAACCCCGGCAGAACCGGGGTTTTTCTTTAGCTTGAGGATGGTAAAATGGGTGAATATTCTGCATGGAGGCAATTATGAATCTGGAAGAACAAGTTGAATATTTAATGCAGGGTGCCGACTATGGCGATGATGAGGTCTACCAGACGATGCGTAAGGAACTCACCGAACGCCTGGCAGAATCCATCAAAACTGGTAAACCACTCAAGGTTTATTGTGGCTACGACCCAACCTCTTCCGATTTGCACCTTGGTCACACGATCACCATGCGCAAGTTACGCGCATTTCAGGACCTGGGACATGATGTCACTTTCCTGATTGGTACTTTTACGGCAAGAATCGGCGATCCGGACAAGGATAAAGCCCGACCTGTGAGTACAGATGAGTTGGTGCGGGAGAATGCCAGGACTTATGCCCAGCAAGCTTTCAGGGTATTGGACCCCGCAAAGACAAAAGTGGCATATAACGCGGATTGGCTTGCCCCAGTAACCTTTGAAGAGCTTTTCAAGATGGCCTCAATCTTTACAGTGCAGCAATTTTTAGCACGCGATAACTTCCATAAACGCATCACAGAAGGCACTCCCATCTACCTGCATGAATTCTTCTACGCACTCATGCAAGCTTACGACGCGCATCATCTGGATTGCGACGTACAACTGGGTGGTACGGATCAACTCTTTAACTTGATGGCTGCCCGTAAGCTGATGCAGTATTATGGCCAGAAGGGTAACATTCCCCTGACTTTCCCATTGATCCCTGGCACTGATGGTGAATTGAAAATGAGTAAGTCCCTGGGAAATTACATTCCGATCAACACAGATGCTGGAGACATGTTTGGTAAAGTGATGAGCATCCCCGATAAAATCATGCCACTTTATGCAACCCTCACCACCAACTGGTTGCCCGATAAAGTGGCGGCCTTCAAGCAAGGTCTGGCTGATGGAAGTATGCACCCCCGCGATGCAAAAATGAAACTTGCCAAGCGCATAACAGAGCTATTCTATGGAGAAATGGAAGCACAGGCAGCGCAGGAACGATTCGTGGACACCTTCCAAAAGAAAGGCCTGCCAGATGAAATGCCTGAATACCGGGTAGGTGCAGCTGAAAGTGTTGCGGATATCATGTTGGCAAAAAACCTGGCAAAGAGCAAAGGTGAAATCAAGCGATTAATACAGCAAAATGGCCTTCGCCTGAATGGCGTGGTTATGCAGACTGAAACTGAAATTCCGAAACCCGGGGATGTGCTGCAGGTGGGAAAACGGCATTTCCTGAAGATAATCTAACTACTGAAAGAGCCCGAAGGGGCTCTTTTCTTTCTAATTTATGGGGTTTAGCAGCTGCCGGGCTATATCCTGTGCCAATTGAGGGGTTGAGTCTTCCATCAGGATGGCAATCGCGAGCGGTGAACCAGTCCAGGTGCTGGTATTTCCCCCAATGAGCCAGGTGAGTATGGGCTGTGATTCGGTTGAGCTATGACCCAACTGGTACCAAATTTTGGCATCCTCTGCCGAAAGTCGAAGTTGGATTTGCTGAGCAATGGATTCTGAGATGACCTGACGACTGGAGATGACGTTTTCAAAGGTTTTCCAAGTACCATCAACATCGAGATAACTGTTGACCAAGCGAGGTTCAGAATAGTAACCTTTATTAGTAATTGCCGAGGCCACCAATCCCATTTGCAAAGGACTGACCTTAATGCCCGCCACGTCAGCTGAAGTGATCGTTGAAAGATCTTCTGGAAACTGGCTGGCAGCTGCAACTTCAAGAAAGATGTTCGGTTCAGAATTCAATTCCAAGTCTTCTAATAGCTTTACCGTGTCTTTGAGGTAGGCCTTGTCCGGTTCAAATTTTGGGTCTAGCTTACAACCAAAGCGCAATGGGTCAATCTTGTTTACATTTCCTTCCATTGCAGCCAGGCACTCTGCATCAAGAAAGAGGGATGTATCGGGGATCAATCCTTCAAGAACCGGTGTCTTAAAATCCTGTACCAGATAGAAGAAATGTGAGAGTGTTCCCATTGGATAAGATCCCTGGGTTGAACGGTTGAGGAGGGGGGCTTTATCCGAGGCCATCAATTCGTCCCAGTGGTCGGCGAGGGTGTTGCTGTCAAAACCTGGATGAGAGGCTAATGCATATATTTCACCCGATTGGGCATTCAGAACTACAATCGCGCCGGCTTTCGTGCCCAAGAGTTCATCGGCTTTATTTTGCAGGTGCAAGCTGATATTGAGTTTGATATCCAGTCCTGGGGGTGGTTGGTTGTATAGCAAATCATTCCACCATACGCGGGCGTAGTCACTGCCGCTAAGCCCGCGCAAGTAAGGGTACATACTTTTTTGTATACCGGTTTGACCGTAGAGTCCATTGGCATATCCCAGAGTATGGCTGAGATTTTGGGCATGGTTGACCAATTGATAATTGCCTGGCATACCGTAAACGCCTGAAAGAACGATCCCGGTTTGTGAGACAACTTTTCCACGTGGAGAAAGTTGATCCCATACCGCCCAGCGTGGATTTTCATTTTTTGCCAGTAGGTTTTCGCGGTCAATGATAGCCAGCTGGGCATGCCTAAGGATCAGCAAGCCGAATAAAACCATGATGACGCTTCCGATGAGCAGATAGGGCTTGCGAGTGCGGTCAGGCAGAATTTCGGGGGTATTTTCAGTGCTGATACGCAGCAAAATCGCGATGGCGATCATATTCGTGACCAATGAAGATCCACCATATGAAGCAAACGGAAGCGTGATGCCGGTGAGAGGTACCAGGCCGAGATTTCCACTGACGATGATGAGGGTTTGCAATGCCAAATAGGCCGATAAGCCGAAAGCCAGGTAGCGGCCAAAACTGGTTTTGGAGCGCATGGCAATATTAATACCCCGAGTTATAAGTAATAGCAGAAGAATGAGGTAGGATGCCCCTCCAATCAGCCCAAATTCCTCTCCAATGACCGTATAGATAAAATCGGACACTGCAATCGGAACGAGGTAGGGACTGCCCAACCCGGGTCCTGTACCGTTAATTCCCCCTGCCGCAATCGCAATGCGGCTTTGTATAAGCTGATAAGCAGCATTCTGAGTGTCCAACCACGGATTCAGCCAGATATCCACCCGCGCTTTGACAATGGGTAGCGTGAAATAACCAATCGTCCCAACAGTCAATAAGACCAATGGAAAAATCCAAAGAAACCTTCGGCGATGTGTGGTCACTGTAATCATCAGGATGTAGAGGAATGCTATCAGGACCGCGGTACCCAGATCGCGTTGCCAGACGAGCAAAACACCGATGACCGCAGTGAGAATGACTGTCGGCAGGATGGAGGCAAGTAATTTGGCATTGGGTTTGAGTTGATCGGCAAAAAAAGCGGATAGGTAGACAATGACCAGGAGTTTGAGTGGTTCGGAGGGCTGCAAATAAATCTTGAGAAAACGCAGCCACAAACGCGGTCCGCTTTCGGTAGGGTTAACACCAATAATAAATGTCAGCCCAAGCAATGCTAAACCTAAAACCAGCCAGATGTATTTATAGCGCTTGAGTGTTTGGGTGATATTGGGCCTGCTGATGGCAAAAATGATGATCAAACTTCCAACACTAAACCAAAGCGTCTGTAAAAGGCCAAGATTGGAGGATAGTCTCCAGACGCTCAAAAGTCCCCAGCCGGAGAGCAGGGCGACAACTGGGAAGATTAACGGGTCCCGGTTTGGGAGTTTTTTTCTGAGGGTTTTTTGTATCAGGCTTACCCAAAAAAGCCAAACAAAAAAGGGCAAGAAGAAGATGTATTTAATGTTGAAATCTGGTTGGTGTAGGCGGATGGAAGTTGATACGCTCAGGGTAGCCGCGTAAAAAAATACAAAAAATCCTGCCCAGACGATAAATCTGGGTTTACGAATGCTACCCTGGTCTACACTTGCGATGCTCACTTCAAATACTTATTCACCAGAAGACCAAGCTTTTCCTTGGTAGCCGGATTGATTCGTTGTGGATTGGTAATAATGGCACTTTCAAGGCTGTGTTGGCAGGCGCAATCCATATCCTCAGTTTGGCTGAGAATATCTGCCAACCTGACGAGCGTGTTCTGGGCTGTGGCAGTGTTATGCATCAGTGTTTTTACCACCATCTCCACAGTTACCGGTTCTTCACTGATGTGCCAACAATCGTAATCAGTAACATGCGCCATCGTTGCGTAACAAATCTCAGCTTCCCTGGCAAGGAAAACCTCAGGTGAACAGGTCATGCCAACGAGCGACATCCCCCACGAACGGAAGGTATTCGACTCTGCACGAGTGGAAAAACGCGGACCTTCGATGGTGATATAGGCACCGCCTTCGTGGAAGGAGGCACCTTCCTCAGCCAGGGCTTGAGCCAGGGAGTGGCTCAACTCAGCGCAGAACGGGTCGGCGGTGGAGACATGCACCACTAGTCCGTTCTCAAAAAAGCTCCTGGCCCGCTTATGAGTATTGTCGTAGACCTGATCGGGGATGACGATATCGCCCGGTTTGTAATCTTCGCGCAGAGAACCACAAGCGCTAACACTGATGATGCGCTTGACGCCCAGTGCCTTAAAAGCCCAGATATTGGCGCGATAGTTTACCTCGGAAGGTGAGATTGTATGCCCAATCCCATGGCGGGCAAGGAAAGCCAGGCGATGACCGTTAACTAACCCAGTCATAATGGGTGAGGATGGACTTCCAAATGGTGTATCAACCACGATCTCTTTTTTATCTGTCAGTTGAGAAAGATCATATAGGCCGGAGCCTCCGATGATGCCAAAAGTGTACTGATCCGTCATGTGCTCTCCTTAGTATTGTTTTATTGATATGGTAATGGGTACTTCACCGCAAACGATAAGATCTCCATCTTTTATGACCATGGGTTCTTCGATGCGCAGGTCTTCGATAAAGGAGCCGTTGGTGGAATGTAAATCTTCAATCCACCATTGATTCTGATGAAAACTAAGTGTGGCATGCCGGGCAGACATGGTGCTGTTGGGCACGCTCAAATCGCATTCAGGGTCGCGTCCAATGGTCACTTCACTGCTGGAAAAAGATTGTTCAACCTGGTGGTTGTAGCGTTCGTATGAGAGAGTAAGCATCGGGATTATCAGATTGCCGGCTTGGGAGTACTTCGTGTGCAAACTCCTCCAGATCAGGCTAAATGCAACGACTAAAAAAATAAAAAGGCTAATCATCATTAGCATGCGCAGACCCAGACCAATAAAAGGCGTCATTCCTCATTGCCTCCCATTTGGCTGAGCACACGGGTACCTGTTCCTTTTTTCTCCTGGTCGTGACTGTATATGAGGAGGGTCTTCCCAATCCTGATCACATCCCCTGGTTTGAGCTTTGCACTGCTAACAGGTTTGTTGTTGATGAAAGTGCCCCCGGTCGAACTGAGGTCAAAAAGAAGGTAAGAGCCTTTTTCAGCCCTGAGTTGCAGATGTTTCCTGGATACTTGTGGGTCCTGAACAACAATATCATTACTCGAATGACGGCCGATACTGACGATGGCAGTACTTAACATGATTGGATCATGGCCGTCAATAATCAGGCAAGCTTGTTCCGGCAGCGCTGATTGCGCGGGCTTATCAGGTGAAAGATTGATGACGGTGGCCGTAGTAATCTGTTCCGGGGTGTTTTGAGAGGGGATTACTTTAAGCTCATCCACTCCCAAACTGTCATCGGCCAGCAAGTGCAGGCGTAAAGGCTTTTCAAATTGTACAGATGCATCCTTGAAGGCATCCATTATCTCTTGACTCACCTTGTCCAACACTGGTTGGGTGCATAACCAGGCATCATACTTTTCAGGAGAGACGCGCAACTGGATGAAATCCGGCAGGACATCTGTTTCATCCAGCGAGGTCCTGACTGCTTTCAGGATGATTTCTGTTAACTGGGCGGAGAGGGATTGAGCACTATTGGGGAAAAAGAGTCCATCCAAGGAACCTTCCAGGATACGTCTCAGCTTTAGTTCAAGGGAATCAAGAATTTTGCTCATTGTAAACGGAATTATACCAACTCAAACCCAACCGGGTTTAAAGGTGCAAGCTAAAAAGCATAGATTGGGTTACTAAAAATCCAGGCGCGATGCTTGCCCAGGTAGTCCTGATAGACTTCCACCCGATAAATGCCGGGCTCGGTAGTGATGTGCGTCAGCACTTCGCGATCCCAGGACTCTTTGATCATTTTACCGTCCTTGAAGAGTCGGATGTGACCATGTATTGGCAGCCGCACCTGGAAGGTAAGCCCGCTGCTTGAATCGACCCGATCACCCAGGAAGAAAGTGCCATCCTTGGTGTTGACCGTAAAGCGGAAACCTTTCGCCGAGTGGATTTGATCGTTGGCCAGGTAAGTATGGCCACTGGCTAAGGCATCGTAGATCATCGAGCGGTCCTGATTGATCTCACCGCTAAGTTTGTTGGGAACTACCAGGTGGTTGCTGAAGGACCTGAAGTGGAATTCATAACTATATAGATTTACTTTGAAAGGACCTTTTTTGATAACCAAATTGTGGGCATCATTACCAGCGATAGCAACAACCGGCTGCTTGTTTTTTAGGAGCAATTCATCCCAAAGTTTTACTGTGCGCTCCAAAGGAGCTTCCATCATGCCCCTGGGGAAAAATGCGTTGCGTATAGCCGTGGGAAGTGATTGCGAACGGGTTTTAAATTCGCTCAGCTGATTCCAGAGTTCAATCCCAGTGAAACCTTTTATATCCCAATTACGCCACCCAAATTCAGCCTCTCCAAATGCTGGAAGCGTATCTTCGTAAGGGTGGGCGATGAAAGTAAGCCCACGGTTTGATGTGGCTTGATTGATTAGGGCTTGAGGGTTGGGAGCAAAACGGGCAAGTTCACGGTTGTGGCCAAAAACCAGAAGATGGCTGCCGCCTCCTTTGAGGGTTTGATCGTGAACTTCTTCGCCGATAAGGAGCAGCACTTTACGGCGTTTTTCCTGCATGTAGGTCTCGGCATCCTGAACCAAAACGTTGTGGTCGGTGACGATGATGGCATCCAGACCGGCCTTCAGAGCAGCCTTTAATAATTCCGTATGGCTGCCATGGCCATCGGAGTAGCGCGTGTGCATGTGAATCCCAACCTGTATCTCTTCCATGAGACAGGATTATACCAAGCAGGCTATAAATGAAGAACTAAGCGGACTTAATTGCCTGCCCGGCTTCGGACAATCTCCTGCGCTCATCCCTTGCGGTGAAATTCTTTCTCGTGTTGTTTACAAAACGTACCAACATGAGCATGACTGGTACTTCGGTTAGGACACCAACAGTTGTTACCAGAACTACCGGAGAATTTGCGCCAAATATGGTGATTGCTACTGCCACCGAAAGCTCAAAAAAATCTGATGCTCCAATAAGCGCAGCAGGGGAGGCAATTTTGTGAGGTACGTTAAGTTTGTAACTCACGAAATAAGCAAATAAGGCAGTAATAACGTTTTGCAGAACCAAAGGCACCGCGATCAAGGCAACGTGCAGTGGGTTCTGTAAAATTGTTTTACCCTGGAAGGTAAAAATGATGAGCAGGGTAAGCAGGAGTCCAACCGTTGTAATGCTGTCAAATTTTGGTACGAAGTTGTTCTCAAAATATGCTTTTCCCTTTTGACGGATAACTGAAAAGCGTGTGATAAAACCAGCGACAAGGGGAATCACCACGAACATAACAATGGATAGGGCCAGGGTTTCCCAAGGAACCTTGATGTTAGTAATTCCAAGCAGGAATGTCACGATTGGAACAAATAGGACCAGGATTATCAGATCGTTTACAGAAACCTGAACGAGGGTGTGGGCAGGATCGCCTTTAGTCAGGTTGCTCCACACAAATACCATGGCTGTACAAGGGGCAGCACCCAGCAGCACCGCGCCAGCAACATATTGGCGGGCTAATTCGGTTGGGATCAACTGCTTGAAGACAATGTAAAAGAAGAATGAAGCCAGACCAAACATCAGGAAGGGTTTGATAAGCCAACTGGTGCCGCTGGAAATGACCAAACCTAGAGGATTCTTGCGCACATTAAGGATGGATTGGAAATCAATCTTCATCATCATTGGGTAAATCATGATCCAAATCAAAATTGCTATCGGAACGGATACAGAAGCATACTCAAGTTTTGACAGGAACCCAGGTATGGCTGGCACGTACCTGCCGAGCAAAATGCCGGCCGCCATGCATAACAGGACCCAAATTGTCAAATATTTTTCAAAAAAGCTAATCCCTTTTTGTTCTTCCATATCTTCCTTTACTCAGACACATTTATTTTCTTGCCTATCAAGAAGGCGCACTCGATCTTCTTCATAAGTTGGCAGCTTAGGGAACTGCTCCAAAAGATACATCCATAGCCCAGGCTTTGTGTTAATAAAATCGGATGAAATCTGGTAGAAAGCCCATTGGGCTTGCTTTCTGGACTGCAACAGGCCCGAGGTTTTCAACAGATTTACTTGTCGCGAAATATTTGGCTGACTGAGCTGCAATGCACCTTCAAGTTCACATACGCAGCATTCACCTTGAGCGAGCAAGGCCAATATTCTTAAGCGGGTAGGGTCTGACAGTGCCTTAAATATTGATTCCATAAACCCTCATTCTATGCCGCATATACGTATATGTCAATATACAAATATGAAACCGGTCACTTAATGCCTTCATAATTACATTTGCCAATACTTAACAGATGGTTTGACGAAAAGGAAGAGCTTGGTATAATTAGCACGTTAATTCGGAGGATAAGTGAGCTCAACATTAAATATCGCAATAATTATTGTTTCAGTCGCATTGATCGCGGCAATCATGTTGCAGTCAAAGGGCGTCGGTTTGGGCAGTCTGGCAGGCGGGGGTCCGACTGAAGGCATTTATACGCAGCGTCGTGGCGTTGAAAAGGTACTTTTCATCGTTGCCATTACGCTAAGTGTCCTGTTTCTGTTATTGGCCCTGGTGAGTGTACTAATCACAAAATAGTGATTCAAAAAAGTCAAAGGCTGAAAACAGCACGGAATCTATGGAGGATTAAAGGCAGCCCGACTAAGATGGGTTGCCTTTTTAAATCACAATGAGAAAATTCCGCTGGCAATTCTTACTTGTTTTTGCGACCGCCATTATTGTTGGTTTGCTAATTTATTTCCAACAAAATAATCCGGTCAGAAAAGTGGTAAACACGCCCAGCCCGGTCACTGGTGGTAATTATACTGAAGGTTTGGTCGGTCGTTTTGGGCGTCTGAACCCGCTTCTGGCGTTCAAGAATCAAGCTGACCGCGATATCAATCGCTTGATTTTTAGCAGCTTGATAAAGTTTGACTCGAATGGCCACCCATTAGCAGATCTGGCCGAGAGTTGGACCGTGTCCAGTGATGCCACTCGTTACAATGTCAAACTAAAGCCAAACGTGCTCTGGCACAATGGAATTCCATTTACCGCACAAGATGTGGTTTTCACTGCGACCTTATTGCAAAGCCGCAGCCAGCTTCTACCTCAGGATCTACAGGAGTTTTGGCCACTCGTGCAAGTAACTGCGATGACAGACTTTGAAGTTGAATTTTTACTGCCTGAGCCGTATTCCCCATTTATTGACTACTTGAGTTTTCAAATCCTGCCTGCCAACCAGCTGGGAAATCTATCTCTTGAACAGATTGTAGACCATCCTTTTAATTTGGCTCCGGTGGGTACGGGTCCTTTCCAATTTGACAAGCTAACCGTGACAGACGGGCAGATTTCAGAAGTACACCTGAAGCCATTTGAAAATTACTTCGATGGAAAAGCGTTCCTGGAACAATTCAACTTTCGGTATTTTGCCTCCGATCAGGCCGCTTTGGCTGCTTATATCAGTGGAGAGCTTGATGGCATTAGTTCAGTTTCTGGGCAAACACTTCCTGGTGTGCTGGCCCAAGATGATTTGAACTTATATTCAGCCCAACAACCGCTATTAAGCATGGTGTTGCTTAACCAGGCAAATGTTGATAAGCCCTTTCTCAAGGATGAAAATATCCGTAAAGCACTAATGCATGCCATTAATCGGCAGGGAATCATTAATCAGGTACTTGAAGGCCAGGCAGTTTTGGCCGAAGGACCTATCATGACCAACAACTGGGCTTACTATCCCACTTTGGATCCCTGGAAATATGACCCCGATTTGGCCAAACAAATTTTCAACGGCCTTGGCATCCAAAAAGATGCAAATGGTTACATGGTCACCAGTGATGGCGCACAATTAGCCCTGGTGTTGTTAACCGAAGATGATGAAAATCATCGGGCTATTGCCGATATTGTTAAGCAGAATTGGGGAGTGCTTGGGATTGCCGTCGAAGTGCAGCCGTTGCCGATGTTGCAATTGCAGGAGCAGTTAAAGGCGCACACCTACGACGTGGCTCTGGTAGATATCAACCTCTCCAACACCCCTGATCCGGATCCATACCCCTTCTGGGGGCAGGCAATGATTCAAAACGGGCAAAATTATGCTGCCTGGGACGACCGCACAGCCAGCGAATATCTGGAGCAAGCCAGGATGACCGCAGATCTGGATCTACGAACCAAACTTTATCGTAATTTTCAGATTTACTTCCACGATAAGTTGCCCTCCTTACCGCTATTTTGTCCGATTTACAACTACGCGGTTAGAAACACCATCAATGGGGTTACATTTGGACCTCTGAATGACCCAAGCGATCGCTTCAGTAATGTTGCACGTTGGTATATCCTCAGTGCCAAGAACCAAGCGGAAGTTAACCAGACGGTAGCACCCTGATGGCAAGGCGAGTAGGCTTTTCCTCTCTCATGAACGGTGTGGAACTACCGAAAGGTGACCTCCATTTTGAAGTGCTGGGGGCATTGGACGAAAGCTCAGCTGCCATAGCCATGGCCAGAAGCACAAGCAAAGATGTTGAGACAAATGGGGTCTTAAAAACAATCCAAGAGGACCTTTCCAATCTTATGGGTCTGGTAGCCGGCGTGGCACCTTCAAACACCATTTTCAGTGATCGGTTGGTTTGGATAGAGAGAACCATTACAGAGGTCAAGAAAAGAGTTTCTATTCCTAAAGGATTTATTGTCCCCGGTGAGAATACCTGTGAAGCCAGCCTGGATTTAGCTCGGACAGTTGCCAGAAGGGCAGAAAGAACCCTAACGAGGTTTGTGGATTCAGGCTCTGCTGTGGACCTTGCCGCTCTGCAATACCTAAATCGGGTTTCAACACTTCTGTATTTTTTCGAGCTAAACGCCAGAAATTCGGTAGGATAAGCCAGCATGATCGGCACGCTTATCAATGTGGCTGCGATTCTGTTTGGCGGATTTATTGGTCTTTTCTTTGGATCCCGGATACCCACAAAATTTCGGCAGACTATCGTCCACGCTGTAGGTCTCTTCACGCTTTGTTACGCAGTTTTTATTTTTGCCAAGACCCAGAATTTCCTGATTCCACTGGGCAGCCTTGTAATTGGGACCATTCTGGGAGAGTGGTGGAAAATCGAAGAGCGCCTGGAAGGTATCGGCGAGAGATTACGCAAACGGTTTGATAAAGATGAAACCTCTCATCCGGGTGCTGAAGGCGAAATTGAGACCAAAAGCCGCTTTGTAAATGGATTTATGTCCGCTTCATTGCTTTTTTGCATCGGGCCAATGGCGATACTGGGTTCCATTCAGGATGGATTAACCGGCGATTTTCAGATGTTGGCTATTAAGTCTGTGCTTGATTGCATTGCTGCAATTGCCTTTGCGGCCACAATGGGTCCTGGTGTGCTTTTTTCAGGTCTGATTATCCTGGTTTATCAGGGAAGCATCAGCCTGGCGGCCAAATTCATTGGCGTTGGTTTCGAGGAGGCGGCTGTGAATGAAATGACTTCAGTGGGAGGCATCATCCTGGCCGGAATTGCCATCAGCAGTTTGCTGGAAATCAAGAAGATCCGAACAGGGTCATTCCTTCCGGCCTTATTTATCGCCGTTATTCTCGTCTACGCATTGAAAGCGTTAGGCGTTTCCTATTAGGATTAAGAAAAAAGCGTGCTTTCGCACGCTTCTATTTTAATTAATTAGTGCTATTTTCCGAGAGCCGCAAGTTGGGTCTCGACCGTGGTAATCAACTCTGCCTGGGACACTTTTTGACCGTTGACGAAGAAGTACGGGGTACCATCCAGTCCAAGGGCGATGGCAGCGTCTCTATCTTCAGCTATTTTGGCCACATACTTGTCAGATTTGAGGCAATCAGAAAAGGCTTGTGTATCCAAACCTGCCGTTTTGGCGTAGTTGGCCAGGTTTCCATCCTCAAAGGCTCCTGTGTATGAGTTGTACTTGAAGAGCAATGATTTCATCGGCCAGAATTTGTTCTGTTCAACAGCACAATAGGAGGCCTCAACTGCGTTGCCAGTATTGTCGTTATTAAATGGGAAGTGACGGAAAGTAAATTGCACTTTACCCGTATCCACAAAGTTTTTGACGAATACCTCCTCTTCAGTATCAGAAAAAACCTTGCAGTGTATGCAGTTGAAATTTGAATACTCTTCCACTTTAATCGGGGCAGAGGCAAGGCCAACCGTCTGGCCATCAACGTTGGAATACTGCACTGCTTTAATGGATGATTTCACGAGGAAATTTACGGCCAGGAAGATCGCTATGACCCCAATTAGAACCAGCGCAGGAATAATCAGCTTGCGCTGCTTTTTGGCTTTTTCCTTTTCCCGAATTTCATTCCTCAACGATTTTGCATTTGACATAATCACCTCACTTAGGATGGGCGAATTTTGCCATAATTGGAATGCCTTGTAAAGGAGAATGTTGAGCGTTAGAGGATTGAGTGGCCCAATACGGGTACCGGGGTGCCAGTTTCAATATAGCCAATTGATTGGTAAAGCCGTTGCGAAGGTAAATTGCTGCCTTGTGTATTGACTGTAAATTTAACAACACCAGTTTTTTGAAGAGTCTGGAGCTGGTTGAGAAGCAAAGCTTTACCGTACCCCTGGGATTGATAAGCAGGCAAAACAGCAATGCGGTCCAGATGTGAAAAAGCACCGTATGTACTTTGCATCGCATACGCAACAATACGGCCTTCCCGCAAGAGAACGGAATGCATGCCGCCATTTTGTTGAAGTTTTTCCAGACCTCTTGAACTTATTTGCCATTGTGGCCGAAAACTCATCCGGTCTGCAGCCAACACAACTGGCAGGTCAGAAGCTTGCATTGGCCGAATGAGAATATCTGGTGGTAAGGTAAAGACAGGTGACGTAATTGGCGAATAAGCGAAGCTGACAACCTCGTCCTGGCGGGTGAACCCTGCCTGTTCCACCAAGGTTGTCATCCACGGCCGAAGATCCAGAATGTAAACAGAATCGATGGCGTTAGTCTTTAATATTGATTGTATTTGCGCGTAGATATATTCAAAGTAAATCGCAAAATTGTCATCTCTTTGTGAATCGAAGAAGCAAATCCAAGATGTTTTGGGAACATCTGCTGAAAGTGCGAGGATAGCCTTGATGGAATTGTCTTTCAAAAGAGCGAAACTGAGCGGATCGAATAAACGTTCCTGAGCACTTAGCCAGTCAAGATGCTCATAAGCAAGCGTATCAGAAGCCAAAAAATCCAAACAGGCCATCTGATCATATTCACGTGTAGGAACAACAATCATTGACATATTAAGATTCGAAAAGAACTTCGCCTTCCACAAAGGTTATAAAAGGTTTCACCTGGCCAATTTCCTGAGGATCCATCGTAAATAAGTCCTGTGCCAGTAAAACCATCGTAGCAGCTGAGCCTTCCTCAATGGCTTTGGAATCTTGAAAACCTGCCACCTGATTTGGGAGTACGCTGAAACCGTCCAAAGCACTTGCAAGTGAAAGGCGTTGCCCAGGAAACCAACCATCCGCGCCTGGCTCACCTGAAAGTCGCCTACGAGTAACGGAGGCATGGATACCTAAGAAGGGATTAGCCGACTCGACCGGTGCATCCGAACCGTAGAGGCAGGTGATACCACTATCCATTAAAGAGCGGTACGCGTAAGCATCCGCGCAACGGGCACCCCAGTGCTTGGCGGCAATAAACATATCTGAGGTGGCATGAATAGGCTGCACACTGGCAATAACTTCCAGCGACTTCATCAACCCCCGATCTGAAGGGGCTATACACTGGACATGTTCAACACGATGCGGTAAAGCCGGCAAACCTTCTTTTGACTCGAACGCCCTTAGCAACTTAAGACCTTCCAGAACTTCATGGTTGGCGGCATCGCCGATGGCATGAATGGCCAAGGGCCAGCCTTTTTGAGAGGCGTGTTTCCCTAAATCAAGAATTTCCTGGCGGGTGAGTAATAAAATGCCTTTACCTGATGAACCTTCGTAAGGTTCAAGCATGGCCGCGCTTTGAGGTCCCAAAGCCCCATCAGCAAAACCTTTTATCCAACCAGGCCTAAGGTGTTTTGTATTCAATTTCTGCCGAAACTCACCACTTATTACTTCATCAAGGTGATCTGCGGGGAGGTTCTTAACCACACGAAGGTGTAGACAGCCTTTTTCTTCCAAAGTTTGAAGAGCATCGTACGATTCGAAGCGGTCAAAATCGTGTACGCCAGTGATCCCCATCGAAAGCAGATGCTTTTGAGCCTGTTCCACCCACTCTGCCAATAGGTCAGGCGGTGGCTCAGGAATTGCTTTTTCAATCAGAGCCATGGCATTTTCAAGGAATATTCCACTTGGGGTGCCATCTTCAAGGCGTAGAACGACTCCGCCTTCGGGTGCTGCCGTGGATATGGTTATTCCAGCTAGTTGCATAGCTTTTGTATTTGCCCAAAGGGCGTGCAAAGATTTGGCGAAGAGAACGACAGCCTTCTCACCCGCAACCGCATCAAGATCCGCGCCAGATCCAAATACAGGAGGGTTCCAGAGATTCTGGTTCCAACCGTAACCGATTATCCAGGTGTTTGAAGAAGTGGCGGCTTTTTGTCGGACGCGCTCGAGCATTTGAGCCTTGATGGGAAGTTCACAGTCTACAGACTGAAGATAAATGGCAAGTTGGGCAAGGTGCAGGTGGGAATCAACCAGACCTGGAAGCACCGTACCACCTTGAAGGTCGATTTCGTGCGCGGAACTGGAAATCCCCCGTAGTTCAGACAGCGGGGCAATGCGGTGAATGGTTGAGCCCTCAATTAAAATGGAATGGCCGGCAAGAACGCGACCCCGACCCTGGTAAATGCGACCATTGGTAATGATGGTTTGATCAGGCATGAAAATCAAGCAAATCCAAAATGTTGTTCAGTTCCTCGTCGGAGAAAAAATAAATTGTCAGGTTGCCGCCCTTGGGTCCTTTTTGCAGGTTCACCTTGGTATTG
>DATIUL010000111.1:0-9654 GCA_035466865.1 Anaerolineaceae bacterium
CGGGTAGATGATGAAAGCCTGATGCCCCGCCTGCACCTGGGATTCGACCAGATGGTAAGCCCGATCCCGCAGGGCTGGCATTAAAATTGTTGTGCTGATGGGCTTACGACCGAGGGGCATTTCGTCCATAATGCTCACGTCCAGATCACCAAAAACCGTCAGCTGCAGTGAGCGTGGAATAGGTGTTGCGGTCATCACCAAAAGATGCGGATTGCTACCCTTTTGCCTGAGGGCCGCGCGTTGTTCAACGCCAAAGCGGTGCTGCTCGTCCACCACAACCATCTGCAAATTTTGGAATTTGACTGGGTCTTCAATCAAAGCGTGCGTACCAATAAGCAACTTAATGCGGCCGCTCTCAAGCCCTGAAAAAAGTTCAACACGTTCTTTTTTCTTGGTATCACCAGTCAGCAAAGCCACTTCTTCGGGTTTAAGGAAAGCCTTTTCGCCGTTCTTGGGTTCGGTCAATAATTTGGAAAGCGTGCGCGCATGTTGTTCCGCGAGGATGCTGGTGGGGGCCATCAAAGCCGCCTGGCCGCCGTCCTGAATGACCATTTGCATACCCAGTGCGGCGACAACTGTCTTCCCGGAGCCGACATCGCCTTGCAGCAATCGGTTCATGGGACGGTGGCGGGCTAAATCCTTCCGCAAATCCTCGACCGCGGCATGTTGCGCCTTGGTGAGTGGGAAGGGCAATGCTTTTACCTGCCTTTCCAGCCAGGCATCACTGACCGTGTGCGGTGCCCCGGTGAGGTCCTGCCAATCCCGTTTTTGTCGGAGAACGCCCAATTGCAGCAGGAAAATTTCATCAAATGCCAGGCGGCCCTGGGCTGCCTTGAGTGAATCCTGATTATCCGGGAAGTGCACCTGGCGCAAAGCTTCATCAAGGCGGATCAAATCCCCCTGGTCGAGGACGAAATCAGGTAAGAACTCAGGCACTTTGGGTACCCAATACTGGAGGGTATTAAAGATCGTTTTCCGCAGCCATTTTTGGGAAATTGTCGCTGTCAATGGGTACACTGGGACGATGCGGTTGGTATGCAGCTGCTGCTGGTCGATGGGCTCGTAGTCGGGCTGCATAATGACCAGGCGCCCCATGTAGGATTCCACTTTGCCCGAGATAGAAACCATGGTTCCCGGCTTCAGGTAGCGAAGATGCCATTCCTGATTGAACCAAAGAAGCCGCAGGCTGCCGGTTGAATCGCTCACAACTGCTTCAAGCAGTTTGCGTCCATTTTTGGTGTTGAACATCTTTGCGGATTGCACCTCGGCGACGATCGTGACTTCTTCGCCAAAAAAGAGGTGGGCGATTGGTTTCAACTTGGAGTAATCATCGTATCGTCTCGGGAAGAGATAAATGAGGTCTTTGATGCGGTTCACACCCAATTTTTGCAGGGCTTTGCCTTGCTTTTCACCAATACCCCGAATAACAGTCGCTGCCGCGTTCAAACCTACCGGATCTGCCTGGCTGGGGACGAAATTTGTACGCGATGACCTTGGTTTCTGTTGTGAATGGGTTGTGGTTCCAGGAGCTTCGGCACTGGGAGTTTTGCCTGAAGAAACCCGGTTTGCTGGCTTTTCTGAGACAGAACTTTTTAGTTTCGTTTGCACTGCCCTTTGTGCCTCGGCCGCTATTTGGGGCGAGATAACTTCAGCAGGCTTTGATGCCGATAAAGCAGGTAGAGCCGGCAATGAGCGTACTTCCTGACCCAACAGGCGCAGGATGCCCATAATGGCATCGCGGCGCTGTAAAAGGTCATAATTCGGGTATTTCATCAACAAATCACTTACCTGCAAGACGGTGGCTTCAGGCAGGCCGGCCATGCGGGCTTCGGTTGGCCAGGTTTGGTTCAAATGATCCAAACCGCCGGTGACGGCCTTATTTTCGTAGCCTTGCCTGGCTTCAAAACGCAGCATCTTGATGAAGCGATCGCGGTAAGTTTCCATATTTATCAGGGATTAATCATAATCGCAAAAGAATCACTATGCCGATCGGAAAGAAAAAAGGCAGCCTGGTGGCTGCCCTTTTGGGTGATTATCATTTATTCAAACGCGATGATCAATTGGTAATGTGGCTGACCGCCATCGTGTACTTCAATTGAGTGGCTGGGGTACTCAGCCTTGAGCCCATCGGCAATCTCATTTACCCGCGCGAGGGGCATATCCTGACCGTAGAAGAGGGTGACGCTTTCAAACTTATCTATGCCTGCCTTTTCAAAAAGGGATTGACAGGCTTCTTCAATGGTGGAGGCAGAACATACAAGCTGGCCATCGAAAAGGGCTATCACCTGGTTCTTTTCCACTTGCACGCCTTCAATTTCAACACTGCGGCTGGCGGTGGTGATTTCTCCGGTATGCACTTCCTGAATTGCTTCCTTCATGGAGGCCAAATTCTCTTCAAGAGAGCTATCTGGCATCAAACGCAGGAGAGCGGCGAAGCCTTGCGGAGCATTGCGTGAGGGCACTATGGCTACTTTTTTGGAGGTGGCCTTGGCTGCATTTTCTGCTGCCAGGATGACGTTTTTATTATTGGGCAGCACAATTACGTGATCCGTTGGCAAGCTCTCAACGGCTGCCAAAATATCCTTGACACTTGGGTTCATGGTCTGCCCGCCCTTGATCAGCGCGTTCGCGCCCAAGCTGGCATAAATCCTTGACAATCCCTCTCCTGGCGAAACCACGACAACCCCGGTCTGTCCTTTTTCAACAGCTAACAGTTTCAATTCCTCTGGGACGGCGCTGCCATTCATCTGTTCGCGAAGGTTTTCCATCATCACCTTCTTGACCACGCCCTGGCTTTCCGTATAGGCAATCGGGTCAAAGCGCTTGGCAAGCTCAGTGTGGATGTGCATACGGTAGATGCCATCGCCCTCACCCACCTGGATGCTGGTTCCAATTGGCTCCAAGCCTTTGTAGTAATCCTGCAAATCAAACCCAGGTTTGGGAGTGAAATCCAGAACGACTTCATAATCCTGACCTTCCTCAACGGTTTCCATGGTGTGCTCAAGGTCGATTTCAGCCAAAGGCTTGAGCAAATTTTCGCTGATTTCCAGGGTTTCACCCCGGGCAAAGCGATCCATGCCTTCAAAGATGAAAGCCAGACCTGTTCCACCGGAATCGACCACGCCAGCTTGCTTCAGAATAGGTAAGAGGTCGGGTGTGCGCTTAACACTTTCCTGTGCTGCCTCCACGATTTCACTGAGCATTTCGTTCAGTTTCGAACCGCGCTCATAAGAGGCCTTTGCAGATGTGGCAATATCCTTGATGACGGTTAGGATGGTGCCTTCAACTGGTTTGACTACACCTTTGTAAGCTGTATCACGCGCTTCGGTGAGCCCTTTAAGTAAGGCGGCAGCATCCATCGTAGGTAAGCTATCCAGTGAACGCGAAAATCCTCTCCAAATCTGGGAAAGAATGACCCCAGAGTTTCCTCTGGCTCCCATCAAGGCACCCTGAGCCATGGCTTTGGCCATCTCGCCGGCATTATCGGTGCCGGTGGCTTCTGCTTCCCGGATGGCGGCTTGCATGGTCAGAACCATGTTAGTGCCAGTATCGCCATCAGGAACGGGGAATACGTTCAAGGAATTGACATAAGCTTGATTAGCCTGCAGCCAGGTAAGCCCAGCTTCAAATAATTGGAACAAGCCGTTGCCATTTACGGGTGAAAGCAGGATGGCATGACGAACTTGATCAGTTGCAGTATTTTTCTTTTTGGTCATTTTGCCTCAGAATGCGTCAATCAGGATTACTGATGCGCAATCCGCGCACGTGGACGTTCACTTGTTTAACTGGAACCCCCATAACTTTTTGGACGTGATAAGCGACTGTTTCGGCTACAGAATCAGTGACTGAGCGGATCCGTAAACCGTACTCAATCACCAGGTTAAGGGTCAGTTCAAACCCATCCGAATCAGATTTAACCAGAATGCCATAATCCGCATCCTTGCAGAAGAGCTTATTAATGGCCTCACCCAGGGTGGCAGGAGCCATACCAATCACACCATAGGATTGCAGGGCAGCATCCCGGGCAACCGTGCGAATTGCTTTGGGCAGAATATAGATTTTTCCAAGTTCAGTTTCTTGATTTGTCATATGGCAAACCTTTCAGCGAATTTCTTGATTCATTTAAAAGACTGTGTTATTATAAACGGCCGCGCGAGTAGGAAAAAAGCGCGCCTGAAATTATAATGCATTGAAAGGATATCGAGATGGCTAAATGTGCTCATTGTGGAAAGACTACAACCTTCGGTCATAACCGCAGCCACTCTCTTGTCGCTACCCGTCGTGAATTCCGCCCCAATCTGCAGCGGACAAGCGTACTGGAAAACGGCAAGATGGTTCGCAGAGTTCTCTGCGCGCGTTGCATTAAGACTTTGACCAAAGCATTCAATTAATCGTAATCCTCACTCTACATAATCGAAGCCGCATACGCGGCTTTTTTTTATTTAAGCATGTTCCTTAAGGCCTTGATACCGGCCTGGATACCCTCAGGATGCCTAAAAATGGCAGTCCCAGCAACCAAATTATGCGCGCCAACGTCATAAACCGAGCGGGCGGTGGCCGCATCGATGCCACCATCGACCTCTATGATCGCCTCGCTGCCAATTTTTTTCAAAATTGCCGTTGTTTTTTCAATTTTTGCGATACTTGAGGTAATAAACGTCTGCCCTCCAAAACCGGGGTTTACTGACATAATCATAACCAAGTCCAAAACGTCACCTAAATATGCCAGCCCATCTACCGGTGTGGCAGGGTTGAAACTAACGCCCGCTCTTAGACCTAAAGATCTGATGGTCTGCAGAGTGCGGTGGATGTGGGGGCAGGTTTCCCAATGAACAGTAATGATATTAGCGCCAGCTTTCGCAAATTCCGCTATTTGTCTTTCGGGTTCCTCCACCATCAGGTGACAATCCAGGGGAAGGCGGGTAATTTGCCTGCAGGTTTTCACAATAATCTGGCCAAAGGTAATTAGGGGCACAAAACGTCCATCCATAACATCGATATGGATCGCATCAGCTCCGCCTTCTTCACAAGCACGAATCTGCGACTCAAGAAAACGGAAATCAGCTGAAAGAATTGAGGGAGAAATGATAGGTTCCATGCTCATCCTTGCAATACCCAGTAAATATAGGTCCAGAATGGAATTAAGCCCAAGAGAAGCACAATGGCGGCCAAACCCAGCAACCAGGTCAGCCAATCCACTGGTTTTGGGACTTCAAGCCCAGGAATTGGCTCGGAAAGTGCTTTTTGTGCGGCCTGAGCCACCGGGCTAACAGGCTTTGGTTTTTCTTGAACAGAAGTGATGGGAACAGAGGCAGATTGCCTGGATGGGAATGCAACTGAGCCTGCTTCAGCTTGGGGAATCGGTAATTGTTCAGCTACTGCTCCTCCAGGTATGGGAGTATGCAGGTCAGCGGGTTTCTCCCCGCCCTCTTGGGCTGCTGGACCGCTGGTGTTTTGCGGGGTTGAGCCCTGTAAAACTTGTTCCGGGAGCTGTGGGCCTTGTTCCTGACTTTCTGTTGGGTTGCCAACAGATACAGGCAGCGGCCGCCCCGACATAACATTGTAGCCCTGGGTCATGTAAGAATTAGCCCGCCGAAGTGAGGGGTCTGATTCGTATAAATTTTGCAGAACCCGACCCATCTGGTCGGCAGTGCGGTAACGTGAACTGGGCTCTTTGGCAAGCACCTTCATCACCAGGTCATCCAGAGCCTGGGGGATCTGCAGATTGCTAAGGCGTGGTGGGTGAGGTATTGCCTCCCTATGCATACGCGCAAGATCGGCAGAATCTTTAGCGGTAAATGGCAAATTACCTACCAGAAGCTCGTATAAGATAATCCCAAGCGAATAAACATCTGAAGCTGGCAAAGGGGGGAAGCCAGCAGCTTGCTCTGGTGAAAAGTAGTGCGGCGAGCCCCAAACAACGTCGCTGCGCTCCTGAGGGTCGATGCTCGCCAAAGCCCGGGCAATGCCAAAATCAGTTACCTTGAGGCGGCCTTCGGGTGTCACCAGCATGTTGTGGGGTTTGATATCGCAATGGACCAATCCTGCGCGGTGGGCATACCCAACGCCCTGGCAAGCCTGGATAACCAACTCCAATGACTCCTGAACACTGAATTGCCCCTTTTGGCGGATAAGGCTTTTGAGATCATCACCAGGCACATATTCCATGACGATGAATAAATGTCCCTGGTCAAGGCCAAAGTCATGCACGGTAACAATATTGGGATGGCTGAGATTGGCAGCGGCACGGGCCTCCTGCCTGAAGCGTTCGCGGAAGGCCAGATCCTTGGAATAATCCTCACGCAACAACTTGACCGCCACGTTGCGCTCAAGCATCAGGTCTTTGGCTTTGTAAACCAGAGCCATGCCGCCGTTGCCGAGGGATTCCAGCAGTTGATATCGTTCATTCAGAACGCTGGGAGTGCTCATTGGCAAAATTATAATGCATTGATAGGTGCGCTTTAAAGTTCTTCTTTTGCAGCGGTTGAGCACTGAGTAAATCAGGGGGGTTCCAGCAGTTAATAATCCACCGGGTCAGGTCTAAAAGTGCTTTTTTAGCTCAGCCAAAAAGACCTGTCTCGGACTCCCTTTTTTTCAGAATTTCGATGCACACTTCCTGATACCCATCTTGAAGCAAAAATTGGTCAAAAAGTCGTACTTTTAAGCCACTCTTACCCAAGCTTAGCTGAAGGCCAATTTTCTCCTTTTCCAGTGTTGAAAATCCTTCCCTGAACTATAAATTCTTGCTCTACAAGTGAGATTTCTTCCTCTATGCGTTTGAAGAGGTTAATAAACCGACATTGCTCTGCAAAAGTCATGCCAAAACCTTGCACTCCCATGAAAATCCGTTATAATGTTGGAAAGTGTCAAGAAATGTCATAAAGTGTCATGAAAGGAGCGCTCACTAGGGCGCTTCGCCGATTAAAAAGGAATTAGAACAGATGTTCTTTGGACAATTTGAACACAATTTGGACGCAAAAGGCAGGCTTACCATCCCGGCTAACTTCCGCGAACAGGCTCTCGATGGGCTGTACGTGACGGAAGGCTTTGAAGCCAATTTGGTTGCCTATTCCAAGCGCGATTTTGAGCAAATTGCCGCTAATCTGAGCAAGCTGTCGATTACTAATGCTGAATCTCGTGCACTCCGCCGCAAGATTTTCAGCAATTCGGCCAACGTCAGTTATGACACAGCAGGACGCATCCTGATCCCCGCCAATCTTCGCGCTGTCGCTGGCATTGAAGATACCGTTGTGGTGGTCGGCGTAGGTGATTACTTCGAACTCTGGTCCGCCAAGACCTGGGCAGAGGAAAACGCCGCGCTGAATGAATCTGGCATGAACAGCTCACGCTGGGAAGCCTTTGACATTTCCACCCGGGGAGAGTGATGAGTATGGACGCTGGGCCAGTCGCACCCCATCGTTCGGTACTTTACCAAGAATGTTTATATAGTCTCTCGCCAACCAGCCCCAAGCGTTATTTAGATTGCACTGCAGGGGCTGGTGGTGATTCTTGGGGGATTTTGGACGCATCTTCGCCTCTTGGTGAGCTGGTGGCCCTGGACGTAGACCCAACCGCCATCTCCCTTACACGCAAACGTCTGACTGAGTTTGGTCACCGCGCAAAGGTTATCCATGGTTCTTACCGTGATGCCACCGAAATACTCATGAAGATAGGCTGGGACGCTGTGGATGGCATCTTACTGGACCTGGGGGTCTCTTCCATGCAATTCGACCAGACTGAGCGCGGTTTTTCTTTCAGGGGGGAAGCACCATTGGATATGCGCTTTGACCCCACCAGCGGCATGAGCGCCACCCGGCTGATTGAGGTCCTCAGTGAGGAAGAACTGGCAGACGTTATCTGGAAGTATGGCGAAGAACGTGCTTCCCGCAGGATCGCCAAGGCCATCAAGGCAGTGAGCACGGTGAAGACAACCACCCAGTTGGCGCAAATTGTGCGCTCGGCACTTGGCAATACGCACGAAAAGCAGGACC
The DNA here is from genome assembly GCA_035466865.1 of Anaerolineaceae bacterium. GTDB lineage: Bacteria > Chloroflexota > Anaerolineae > Anaerolineales > Anaerolineaceae > Mesolinea. The sequence continues at coordinate 7,992 of DATIUL010000111.1, forward strand.
CTGCCACCCGCACATTTCAAGCTTTACGAATAGCGGTAAACTCGGAACTCCAGACACTGGAAGAAGCTTTACCAGAATTAGTCGCACTTTTAAACCCCGGAGGAAGAATTGCAGTCATAAGCTTCCATTCGCTTGAAGACAGGATCGTCAAACAATACTTCAAGCGCGAAAGTGTGGATTGCATCTGCCCTCCTGAACAACCGGTCTGCACCTGCCAGCACAAAGCAATCTTGCGGCTGATCACCCGGCATCCGATAACCCCTTCCGACGAGGAAATATCGGCAAATCCCCGCTCGCGCAGTGCCAAGCTGCGAGTGGCAGAAAAGCTTTAGGTGGCACACAAACTGCATGGAAAAGGCTATGAAACAGAATCTCGTCCAAGCCTATAAGCAAGCACCCTGGAGGAAACAACTCCAGTATGCTGGCTTTTTCATGGCAGTTTTACTGGCAGTCGCAGCCGTAGCAGGGCTTTACCTCTCCATCAGCGGTCGGACTGCTACCACGGGGCGCCAGGTGCAAGTGCTGGACTCCCGGGTGGAAAGCATGAAATTGACCATCAACGATATGCAGACTGAACTTGCCCAAATTTCCTCCGCCAAATCCATGTACGCCCGATTGAAAGACCTCGGCATGCAATTGATGGATCCGGCAGAGGGCCTGTATGTGTCGGTCCCTGGCTATCAGGGGCTTTCTGTTGCCACCCCCAGCACAACCAAGAAGGTTTTGACCAGCCAGTACCCTGAAATCCTGCCCGAGTACACCAGCACCCTGGTGGAATGGTTTCAGGAGAAGGTGAATGCGCAACTGACAATGGGACAGGTGAGGCCATAATGGACCGCAAGGTGGGACGATTCAAATCCATCGGCTTTTTGTTCAGCCTGGTCGGCCTGGCGATTGTCGTTCAGATGGTGCGTATCCAAAATATGCCCGCCGCCAAAGCCATTCTGGATGTTGCCCAAAACTACATGGGCGTCAACCAGGTTATTTACCCCGACCGCGGCAATATTTATGATGCCAACGGCGATTTATTGGCCGGCAATGAGATTATCTACGAGGTCGGTATTGACCTCCCCAGCGTGCGCCAGCCAGAAACCATTGCCAAGGTGGCCGCGGATGTGCTTAAGCTGGATTATGCCAAAACCCTGCAATTTGCCTCCATCGACCCTAATGCCAAGGATAGCCCGCAATACATTACCCTTTCTGGCTTCGCCACCAAGGATGACATTCGGCAGCTCGAAATCATCGAACAGGATTACAAAACCCGCGACCTGGCAAAAGGTGAAATCCGCCCGCGCCTGGACGGCCTGATGTGGACGCCCCACAACAAGCGTTCATACCCAGAGGGTGATTTGGCTTCCAACATCCTGGGTTTCTATAGCTACTTGGACAGGACCAAAGGTGAAGGCTTCTTTGGGGTTGAGGAGAACTACAACCAGCTGCTGGCTGGCACTCCAAAGGCTGTTTACACCGAATTTGACCCCCAAAAGGTGCAGAACTTGCTGGAAGTTCCACCCGGAGCGGACCTTGTACTGACTATTAACAAGGAAATTCAGGCTATGGTCGAGAAACAACTCGATGATGCCATCCGTTGGTCTGAATCCAAATCTGGCACAATCCTGGTTTACAACCCAAAAAATGGGGAAGTGCTTGCCATGGCCACAAC